>NZ_LKBG01000296.1 GCF_001402945.1 Acidiplasma aeolicum | reverse complement strand
TATATATTAATGTTATATTATAATATTAACCATGAAGGCAAATGAACTAAAGAACCTTTTAAGAATATCAGGAAAAACATTGAATGCATATGCAATGGATGGAAAAATAGGATATGTTGTAATACCAAATAATAAATATAATGACAATGATGGGAATGTTTACAGGATTCTTAATAATGATATAAAAGGAAAAAATAATAATCAGAACTTTGTTCAATTAACTTTTAATATGCTGATAAATCAGATTTATTACAAGGCCAGAGAATATAAAATAAATCTAATTATCCATGATGAATCATATACATCCAAATGCTCATTTATTGATAAAGAAACTATGGAAAAGCATGAAATGTATTTGGGTAAGAGAATCAAAAGAGAAATCTTTAGATCATCAAATGGTATATTAATACATGCAGATTTACATGCATCATATAATATTATAAAAAAGCAATCCCTGAAGCATTTGATGCGCTCTAGGGCATTGGGTTGTATCCAGGAAGTTTAAGCATGAAAGAAATAATAATTTCTAAAGGAGTTGTTAAACATGAATAACAAAAACCATAACCTGATTAATAAAACTGCAATAGTTATCGGCACAAACACATACGAAACGTTGATGCAGATCCATCATATGCTATTGAATGGACTTAAGATCCATAATATATCTGATGAAACCGGTGAGACTGACATTTATTATTTTGGAACCAATAACTGGAGGAACATAAATAGCAAGGACTTTATAAATAAATTAAAAAAATATGATCTAATAATTATAAGTGGTGGTGAAACTGCGTTTTCATTGCTTAATTCCTCGGAATTTAAATTCATAAAGAATATGCAATGTTTCATGCCACTCGTTTCATGCGGAATAATAAACGGTGGAGATCTGGATTCAAAATATGTAATTTTAAAGGGGGGTGGCATTGGTGGCCCAGATATTTATTTTAAAATAATTGATTATTTTAAAAAACTTTATAATTAGGTTATTTTATTATAATTATTGTATTAACTAAATATAAATAGTATTTAAAAATAACAATTTATGGTAAATATTGGCATAACCCTTGGTGACCCATCCGGAATAGGGCCTGAAATAGTTGCAAAATCTCTTGCATCAATGAATGATGATAAAAATCATTTCATTTTATTCGGTGATAGGGATAATTTTGAGGATATCTTAAAAATATGTGGCATAAATTCTAAAATAAAATCTGATTTTGAATTTGTAAATGTTGGGAATGGGCAGAGGATAGAAACCGGAAGGGTAAATGCATATTCAGGTGAAATTGCAGTGAAAAGCATTGAGGAGGCCGTCAAATACGCTTTAAAAAATAAGGTCGATGCAATTGCCACAGCACCAATAAATAAGGAGGCAATAAAACTTGCAGGTTCAAAATATATTGATCATACATCAATGTTAATGGATTTAACCGGGTCAAATTTTGTCTCCACACTTTTTGAGGTAAAAAACCTTAGAATAACCTTTTTATCAAAGCATATGTCACTAATGGAGGCTGTTAAATATGTTAAAAAGGACAATGTTAAAAGGGCCATTATTGAGACATATTATTCGATGAGGCTTTTAGGCTTTAACAATCCAAAAATAGCCGTGGCGGCATTGAATCCACATGCAGGGGAATTAGGCATGTTTGGCAGTGAGGAAATAAATGAAATTAGGCCTGCCATTGAGGAATTTATGGGAAAAATTAATGTTTATGGCCCGGTACCGGCTGATTCCGTTTTTCATTATGCGTCACTGGGAAATTATGATGCTGTTTTATCATTATACCATGACCAGGGGCATATAGCCGCAAAAACATATGACTTTGATCATACAGTTAGCATGAATCCTGGGCTGCCATTTTTAAGAACTTCGGTTGACCACGGAACTGCATTCGATATAGCAGGAAAAAACATGGCTTCCCATATTAGCATGATGGAGGCAATAATCAAGGCTGAAAAATACGGCATATTATATAAGGGCAATTATATGAGTCTCAAACAGGAAATATCTGAGGTTATTAAATAGGTTAAAAATAAATTATTTTTAAAAAAATATTCTTTTATTGCAAATACTTATATATTAATGACCCATTTTATTTAATATGTCCAAAAAGGATAGTATTATACCAATAGTTACACCATTTGTGAATAATAAAATAGATACCGAACTGTTTATAAAGCATGGTGAGAATCTTTTAAAAAATAAAATGGATTTTCTATTTATGGCTGGCAGCACCGGGCTGGGCCCATCAGTGACGCCTGATGAAAGAAAAAAACTTGTGGATGCATTTTTGTACACACCGGATAATATTATACTCCAGTGCGGTTCCATTAATTTAGAGGATTCACTTGATCTTGCCAGATATGCAAAAAGCAATAAAATTCATGCGGTTGCTGCCCTGCCACCCTACTATTTTACGGGATTTAAACGTGAATGGCTTGTTAATTATTTCCTTAAAATATCAAACATTTATCCAACAATAATTTATAATTATCCAGGGACAACTGGGTATGATATAACATATGATATTATAAAAGATATCAGGAAGGCCGGTGGAAATATAATAGGAATTAAGGAAACAACATATGACATGCATGAAATATTATCAGTTAAGGATAATATAGATGATATCAGGGTTTACACAGGGCCAGATGAATATGTTCTTTCAGCGTACAGGGAAAACCTGGATGGATATGTATCCGGAGCAGGCAACTATGCATATAGGTACCTTAATATAATAGCCGAAAACTATTCAAATGAAACCGGAAGAAAGGCCCAGCTGGCAGTAAACAGCCTCGCAGCCCTTGCAAGGAAATATGGCCCCTGGTCGGCAACATACAATCTTGTTAAGATTATTACAGGCAATGATGTTGGGCAGCCAAGGGAACCAATAATGCCTTTAAGTGATAATGATGCCAGATCACTGGAAGTTGAGGCAAAAAAACTAATGGACGGCTTTAAATTTTAATTACAAATTTTTTAATCCCATGCAAAATGCCTTAAAAAATGTTTAATTATAAATACAGTATATTTGTGAAAATATCAATTATATTGCCTATTCCAATTGTTTCGTGCGGATTCGGCCTTGACCTGCTTGAAATATATACACCATATGGTTCGTAGGTTTTATCAGCTTTTAAATCCCCATATGGGGAAAATATGATAAACTCATCAAATTTTCTTATAATTTCACCTATGCTTTTATCTATTAATGAATAAACATCGCACCTTTCCCCGGCATCAAGGTAATTATTAAGGCTGTTTATTGCTGCTATTACCGGGCCACAGTCAATGTGGTTATTAATTTCCTTAAATACACCATTTATTTCCTCATTAAAATCCGAATTTAAATAATTGGATGAGTAATCCCCATCTGTTGGATTTTTTACAGGTATGTTAATTAGAACCGGATTAAGTTTTTTCAATCCCTCAGGAAAATCATAATTGCCATTATTGTATCTCATTATCTTCTTCCATGAGTTTTCTATGCCCTGGTCAAGGCTGTTAAATACAACCCCCCTGCCAGAGGTATTAAACAGATTCACTATATTTGGAATCTGGCATCTCATAAAATAGCCGTAACTAAATCCTGTAATCCCAAGCATTAGTGATTTTGCATTAACCATTTTAATTTACCCTCCAGAACATTAAAAGGTACAACACCAACAGACCTTTCCACAAGACTTCCATTCTTAAAAAATAAAACGGTTGGAAGGCCAGTAACACTGTACTGGTATAATAATTCCATATTTTCATCACCATTTACCTTTGCAACTGATATTCCGGGATATTTTTTTGAAAGGTCCTCAACAAGTGGTGATAAAATATGGCATGGTGCACACCAAGGGGCCCAGAAATCAATAACTGAAATTTCATGGGTTTTTATAAATTCCTGGAAATTATCTTTATTAAGCTCGACAATTTTATCCTTTTGATTAAGAGAGTTCAAAAGCTCATTTAATTTCTTTTGATGGAGCCTTTCCTCCTCATCGTCTTCCATTGAATGTATATTAAAAAATAATATTTATTTTTTTCATATTAAGGATTTTATATCATAAATATGAATTATAAAACGTCATATTTTTATTGCGATTATTAATCTAAAATCATGCAGAAAATACCCGGAGTTTATGCCCTTGGCATAAATGTAATTCCCGGAAATTACAGAATTGGTGCAATAGGTGAATACCATATATCAGGAAATTATTTTTATGTGGGCAGTGCCATTAATGGATTGTATCAGCGTGTTTGCAGGCATTTAAATAAAAATAAGAAGAAGCACTGGCATATTGATTACCTAAATTTCGATGTGAGAATTATTGTTGCGGCCAGAACCGAAAATCATCAAAAGGAAAGTGAAATATGCAATTATATAAAATCAGATTACATAAAAAATTTTGGTTCAACAGATACAGGAAATAAATCTCATCTGTTCTATTGCAGTATAAACGAGGTTGAAAATGCATTTAAAATGGCAGGATTAAAATTTTATGTTATTGACCCGGACTGCGGCAGCCTATCACTTGCACTTAAAAAAATGCAATAAATCATTAATTTCCTGCCTGAAATGATTAAATAAATTTTATTGATTGTTTAAAATATGTATAATAAAAATTTATTTATAAAATTCATTAAAAAGATCGGGGGTGGCATTGTTGGATACCTTTAATTACAGGGCACAGGATGATGTTCTATCAAAAAATTATCCACCATGGGTCAGAAGGACCATTGAAATACCTGTTATAAATATATACAGCGCATTTATAGAATCTGAAAAAAAATATTCAAAAAATGCAGCAGTTGAATTTATGGGCACGTCAATCACATATGAAGATTTAAAAAATGAGATAAATAATACAGCGGATCTTTTAAATTCCCATGGCATAAAGAAGGGTGATAGGGTTGCCGTAATGCTTCCCAATGTACCCCAGTATGTCATTGTATTCTTTGCATTGATGAGCCTTGGTGCAATCATTGTTCAGTTAAACCCACTTTATACTGAACGCGAAATCATTGATGAACTTCAGGATTCAGAAAGTGATACTATAATAACACTTGATGAATTCTCCGGGAAAATACTTAAATTTTATCCAAAGAAAATAAAGAGGATATTCTTTGCAGGCATTGGTGATTACCTGCCACCAATTATTTCCTGGATATATAAATTATCGAGGAGGAATTTAACCAGAGTAAATTTTAACGAAAATATCATAAGATTGAAACGGAATAAAAATTTAAATTCTAGGGAAACGCCGCTAAATAATATAGATCCAGAGAATGATCCGGCCCTGTTCCAGTACACTGGAGGAACCACAGGAGTTCCCAAGGCTGCGGTGCTAACACATTATAATTTAATAGCAAATGCATACCAGATCAGGGAATGGCTTCCAGATGAGTTTAAATACAATATATCTTTTTTGTCCTCAATACCATTTTTCCATGTATACGGCATGATGACTGCAATGCTATCTCCACTGCTCTCAGGTTCAAAAATAATTTTGATCCCCGATCCCAGGGATATAAAAATGACACTTAAAATAATAAATAAATCTAAACCAACAGCCTTTCCTGGAATACCAACCTTATACCATTCAATTATGAATTATAAGGACGTATCAAAATATAATCTACGGGACATCAGGGTATGCATTTCAGGGGCCATGCCACTGCCGGTTGAACTCCAGAAGGATTTTGAAAAAATTACCGGTGCGGTTGTTGTTGAGGGCTATGGCCTGAGTGAAACATCACCTGTTGCAAACATCAATCCGATTGTATCAGATAATGATATAACACATAGAAGGATTGGTTCCGTTGGCATGCCTGTTCCAGACACATATGAAAAGATCGTTTCAATAGATGATGGCATTACAGAGATGCCCATTGGGTCTCCGGGTGAGCTGTTAATTAAGGGTCCACAGGTCATGAAGG
>NZ_LKBG01000295.1 GCF_001402945.1 Acidiplasma aeolicum | reverse complement strand
TATTTATGGAAATAATTAATATTATTATATAAATGGATAAGAAAAATTTATTCATAGTTTTAAGCGTAATAATTGCGGTATTAATTATTTTCCCATTGGTATCCATTGCATATCCCTATGAAAATCCCAATCATGATGTAATTGTACATCATGATATTAACATACCAAAACAATTTAATCTAACAATAATATATAAAAACGGAACCAACCCAGTGTCAGGTCAGCAGTTTAAGGCCAATATTACATATGATGGCCGAACTCAAACCTACACGGGCATCACAAGTGCAAACGGTAGCTTCACATTTAGATTACCACAGGCAGGTCAGTATAAAATTACAACGAAATTTTATAATTATTCCACATCAACAATAATAAAAAATGTAACTGGAAGCACGTATGTTAATGATAACGTTGCACTGCTTAAAGATTTTAATTATACTGTTGAGTTGAGAAGCTTTCCATTAAATGGAAATGAATCAGTTAATATTAAAGGATTTACAATATCCAGGTATGGGGAAGATATCAAATATAATGTTCAATCGAATAATTCAGGCACATTCTTTAATTTTAAGGCGCCTCAGGGGAATTATACTTTTACATACAATAATAAACATTATGTCAGCACATCTTTTATTAAATATATACATTCAAATGGCACATTTGTTAAAAATATAACCGCATACCTGCTCAATGTTTCATCAAATCTTTCAGTTATTTATAATGGTGTTAATGTTACCAACAATAACACCTTTCTGGCCAGTGCGGGTCTGAATTCATTAAATGTTTATTATGGAAATATACTGGTTAAGGTGATTAACATTGATTTAAACTCAACAAATCCATATAAGTATTTAAGTATAACCGATGCCAATGCCTCAGTACAGCTAACCCAGGATGTATATACGGTTTCAAATAATATAACCACAGTTACCTATAATACGACATCAATAAATGGTGTATTGATAAAATTCAACTTCCCATATGACCTTAATAATTCAAGCATATCAGTTAATGGGAAAACAATTGCGTTCAATGTGAACGGAAATAATTATTCACCAAATTCTGGATTATATGAAAATGGTCCAATTAAGGTGGTTACCAAAACTCCCGGAATTATTAGTCCAGAATCCTCAAACGGCAAATTAACAAACGGTATGCTTTATTACATCAAGATTTCATACACCACAGAGAGTGAGGTGGAAAAATAATGATTTTTAAAAAGGATAAAAAAAGTAATAAAGTTATTGAACAAACAGTGATTAAAATAAAAACAGTTGATGACATACCTGTTATTAAAGAAATGCGTAAAATGTTGGGCAATGGCAAGGTTAAGGATGCAATAATTTTCGGATATAATTCAGTGCTTTCAGATTATATTAAGAGTTTCGATGGGAGCGTGAAGAAAAATGGATCAAGCAGGGAATTTATAATAAATCAGCTCAACAATCTTGGAATAAAGGTTGAACCAGGTGAGGGTCTGGTTAATAATAATAAATTAATTGAGGCGTTAAATGGCATAGATGTGCCAGACAAAAAGGATAATACAAAACAGAATATTAATCAGCTTTATGCTTTAAAAAAACTTGCCGTTTTTTACCTTAATTATTATGAACCGGCCAGATATGGTATTTTCGATGAAAATATAAATTCAGAGGAGATAATATCCAAAATTAAGGATGTTTATAATTATATGGATATCATGGCATTATTTTATAACGATCAACAATGATGTATACTATACTATTTCTTGACATAATTTCGCTTTTAATCAAAAGATCATCCCTTATTTTTCTTTATCCTCTTTTAATTATTATTGTTGTTATAATTGTAATTGGTTTTAATTCCGTAATATATAAGTATAAAGATCCAGAAAACTCTGTAAAATCTGAAAAATTTAATATACCACAAAATCAATTTATTCATGAATATACAATGATCAGTTCAAAAAAGTATGAAGATTACATATCAAAAATGTCAAATGATGTTGATATGGTTTTAGACGAGGTAAAAAATTTTAGAAAATTAATGCAGAAATATGAAAAATATGCAGGATTGGCATCCAGTTCAACAGGCAGGCGCAGGCAAAGATTTATAAAAAGGGCAGAATATTATTCTGTTCAGGTAATAGAAAGCTATGAGAGATTAAAAAACATTAAAATGGATATCATAAATGAGGAGGCGTTTGAGGAATGGAGGCAGAGAGTATATCATTAATAGATAGATTGAATGATATAAACGATTTAATAGGTGATAAGGTAATAGGTTCCAGGAGAATAGTAAGGTTCATGTTTATATCATTGCTTACCGGTAATCATATATTACTTGAGGGCGTTCCAGGACTTGCAAAAACAATGCTTGCCGATGAATTCTCAAAGCATCTGGGCGTTGAATTTAAAAGAATACAGTTCACACCGGATATGTTGCCATCAGATATTACCGGCAATATGGTATACAATCTGGAATTGAAAAAAATGGAATTCCGGAAGGGTCCTGTGTTTGCGAATATTATACTTGCAGATGAAATTAACAGAACACCTCCAAAGGTTCAATCAGCCCTTCTGGAGGCAATGGAGGAAAGGCATGTGTCAGTCTATGGTGTAACATACCCCCTGCCGAGGCCATTTTTTGTTATAGCCACACAAAATCCTGTGGAGCAGGAGGGCACATTCCCCCTTGCAGAGGCTTTAATGGATAGGTTTCTTTTTAGATATTTTTTAACCTATCCCTCACAGGACGATGAATTAAAAATACTGGAATCAACCAGCAGGAATAACAACCTGGAATATTATAAACTGGGTGCTGATAATATTGAGTTTCTAAAAAATGAGGTTAAAAATGTTTATGCATCACATGACATAATGGAATACATTGTAAACATAATAAGGCAGACAAGGGAAAATTCAATGGTTTATCTTGGTGCAAGCCCAAGAACCGCTGTAAAATATCTAAGTGCTGTTAAGGCAAATGCACTTATTAGCGGAAGAAATTATGTTATACCTGAAGATGTTATATATATGGCCCATGAGATATTTAACCACAGATTAATACTTAGACCGGAATCACTAATTGATGGAGAAAATAATTATCAGGATATATTATTCAGGGTTATAGATAATATTTTATCATCCGTTGAGGTTCCAAGATGATAAAAAAGCTTGGGTATGTAATTATAACTGCAATTCTATCCGGTCTGCTGGAATCAATAATTATAGGATATTCAGGATACATAATATTCACTTTAATTTTATTTTTTATTGTATCTTCAGATATAATTTTCTTTAATTATTCCTCGGCAAGATATCTGTCAAATATAGATATAAGGAGGGAGGTTAATACACAAATATTCAGGAAAAATAAAACATTTGAAATTAATATTGTGTTTAAAAACAATAACAATAACGATGTAAGCTTCTATTTTTTTGATGAGGCCCTTGACATTTTAAATATATCAGAGAATCACTCTGGAATTATTAAAATAAGGAAAAAGTCCACTGTAACAAAAAAATATGAAATCACGCCCAGATACATCGGGAAATATTCACTTGGTGATATAACCATAATCATGAGGGACATATTCGATCTGGCATATTCTGAAAGAAAATACTGTAATACCATGGAAATTAAAATATATCCATCAGCCAATGATATAAGGTCTCAGAGAACAGAAATGCTAAGCAGTTTTATATATACATACGGAATCCATTACTCAAAAAAGGCAGGCCAGGGCTATGACCTCTACGGTATCAGGCCATATACTGAAAATGATGATTTCAGATACATAGCTTGGACAAGATATGATGAGTCCAATGATATATTAATGGTCAAGGAAATGGAGGAGGAAAGAGAAATAACTGTAATATTTTTACTTGATTACAGCAATTCCATGAATTTTGGTGGGGATGATAAAATATACGATAAAACTGTAACAAATATAATAAATGCAGCATATTATATGGTAAAAAACCGTGATAATGTTGGATTTTTTATATATTCCAGCGAACACAATTATTTTATAAAACCGGATAAAAGCGGAAATAGTATTAAGGATTTTGAAACCAAAATAGCATCAATACTTCCCGGTGGAGATTTTGATTTTGAATCTGCAATAAAAATACTTAATAAAAGAACAGGAAAAAAACCATTAATCTTTGTAATGACCGCATCAGATATAAATATAAAAAAGCCAGAATATGCATTTAATGTTATTATATTTATTATAGACCACACATCATTCTATAATTATAATCCAAGTGAACCACTACAGGATTTGTTAATGAGGGGGCTTTATTCATCACAAATTTCAAGGCTCAGGCTTGTTAGAAGCAGTATTATAAGAATGGGTTACAGGGCAGATGTTGTTCAGGATAAAACCATGCTGCCCAAGATAATGGAAGAGTATAATTATGCAAGAAGTATCAATCTGGGGGCGGTTTAAATAAGAATCAACAACCTTATATTATATCCCATTTCTGTATTCATATTTGCCCCACAGATTTTTATAACCTATTTTTTATTATTACATACATACGCTATCCTGGACATTCAAATATTTATAATATTACTTCTATTTTATTTATTTTTCCATTTTATAAAAAAATACAGGTATTATTTTGCACTGGCATTTTTGGTTTATCTATTACTGACAATAATATCCATGAATCCCATTCTATTTATGAAATATAAATTATTATATAATTTTTTTATGTTATTTCCAGAATTTAAGATAAATACTGGATTTTTGTTAACCCTTGCACTGCTAATTGACATTGTTCTGATTATACATGGTATTACCTCCAGTTCATTCGCGGGCGTCATTGGATCCTTTGTATCCTCAGCGGGAACATCATTATTTGAATTTCTTTTAATTACATACACCTTAATATATTCGTTATCATACAAAATAGCTTTTTATACTGTTGGGCTTGAATACTCAGATAATCTTAAAAATTTAATCGAGTACGGTGGTGAGAGCAATACAATATTTTCAATTTTACCTCCGGGAAACGCCCATATAATCTTGTATTTATTTTCAATATCACTGGCAGCATCAATAATCTGGCTGTATGTAAATTCTAGATTTAGGGACAGCTCCATAGGCTCCTATTCCATATTATTTGGCATTTTATTTGGATATATATTTTTTGTATTAATAACATACCTTGCAAAATATAAAATTCAGTTTTTATTTATGTCCATAATAATAATTTTAATGCTTATAATTATTTCAAGATCCAACCGTACCTCAAGAAAAATTAATATTAATCATTAACAATCTCATAATCCTGCATTTCCCATCCGTAAATTCCATTATAAAGATTAAAAATGTTTTTATAACCATTTTCTTCCAGAAATTTTGCCGCATAAAGGCTTCTGTGGCCGGAACTGCAAACAAGAATTATTTTTTTATTTTCATATTTTTTTAATAAATCAGGATTATTAAAGATATCAAATACCGGAATTAAAATAGAATTTTTTATATGGCCATACTCATATTCAAACGGTTCCCTGACATCAATTATTACTGCATCATCATTATTTAACATTTCATTTAATTCCTGTGGAATTATCTGATATACCATGGAAATAAATTTAAAAAAAATATTTAATCTTTGAATTATGAATTAAACTACAAATTATTTTTATCTCTTAGGTAATATTTTATGAAAAGCCCTCATTTTTTCATGTTGAAAATATTGAGGAGAGTTGGGATATCCTTATAACTATGGAAAAATTCAGGCTTCATTGAAATATATAAAAATGTAATTCAAAATAATATAACTTATGAGGTTTTTGATGCCTTTTTTATTATTAATGATACTGTTATAAAACCCAGAAATAATGATGTAAACAAAATATAAAAATTATTTATTAAAATTGAAAACATATTTATTATAAGGACTATAAATGTAACAAATATAATATATTTAAAATATG
>NZ_LKBG01000294.1 GCF_001402945.1 Acidiplasma aeolicum | reverse complement strand
ACTTTTCAGGGTTATCCTGCATTTCCTTTAAAAGTTTATTCAGCTCCTCATCCTCTTTTTTATTATAATTGTTTTCTTTCAAAAGATCCTGCCAAATATTGAATATACTAAGATCACGGAAATCATTCATTGCATTGATATATTTTTTAGAATAATTTTTTATGTAATTAAAATATCGATACCTTCTTATATCTCTATTTAATCCAAAAATGATTGGTTTTGGATTTTGGTGTCATAAAAAACTAATCAATTCCCTGTATTTAACTATACAGAGGTTTTATATTGAATTGAAATTTTATTAAAATGAATTATACAACTTGCTTTTTCATAATAAAAATTTTAAATATTTATTATTGATAAGAAGTTAAATGGACCCATCAGTTCAGGTTGAGGATTTGAAATGGACACCGGTCCACACTCTTTTATTTATTGCATTTTCAATAGGCACAACTGTTGAGGCTTATATATATTCATTATCATATATTGCAACATCATGGGTGGCAATGCCCAGAACCCTTCTTGGCCTTCTTGCAGTATGGCCACCGCTATGGCTACTTCTTGGTGGTGCAGTATCAGGACCTCTTGCTGATTGGATAGGAAGGAAAAAAACACTTTTTATCACACTTGGCATATATGTTATTGGTGCCATTGGACTTATTTTCAGCTTTACATACATAACAATATTAATTTTTGTGGGTCTGCTATTATTTGCAGCTGGAGGAGAATATAACACAATTCTCACCGCAACACATGAATTATTCCCCAGAAGGCATAGAAGCAGGGCACTGTTTCTGGAATTAAATTTTACAAACATTGGTGGATCAATAGCAGCCATACTGGCACTTCTGGCAATATCATCAATATTTGACCAGAGGGTGCTGCTTGGGGTAACGTTATTAATATCCATTTTAATTATGTACATTATCAGGTTAAGGCTTCCAGAATCCGTGATGTGGCTTGAGGCAAGGGGCCATATCAACCAGGCAGGTGATGAATTAAAAAAATACTCTGGGGTTTACACGGAAGGTGTGGATAATATTAAACCACAGAAGTTACCATCAATTTATTTTAGAATATTTATAGGTGGTGTAATAGGCTGGGCTTACACAGCAGGATTCAGCCTGATTGTGTTAACACTTGGTCCATACTTTTTCCCCTCGCTTACCGACTGGTTAATTTTTGTATTTGGTTTGGTGGCATTTTTTGCAGGCTTTCTGGGACTTGCCGCAGACAGGTTCAGCAGAAAGCGCTTTCTTTTGATTTCCTCGGTGCTGGTTGTTATATTTGCATACCTGTTTATACCAACCCTGAAGTTATGGTTAACAAACATTGTTTTATTCTGGTTTTTATTCATAGGTGTTTCAGTATTCATAAATATATATTTTCTGGCAGAGGATACATTAAAGTCAGAGATATGGGCAACCAGGAGGAGGGGGCTTTATTCAGCAATTGTTAGGGTTATTTCCCTTGGTGGGTCAATACCTGTTATATTTCTTGCAGTTAATCTGCCCATAATTTCCTATATGTGGCTTGGAATTGGAATTTTTAGCACTGGCATGGCTGCATCAGTTGCCTGGTATGTCTTTGGAATAGAGACAAGCAAGGGTAAAAGTGTGAGGATATGGGATGAGGCTAAATAAAAATAATATGGATATATCTAATTTAAGGGACAAAATTTTAGGGGTCTTCTACGGCGTTGCTATAGGGGATGCAATGGGAATGCCGACAACGTTTTTAAGCAGGTCAGAAATAAAAAATAAATTTGGCTTTGTAAACGATTTTCTAACAGCACCCATGGAGGGGTCTGTACATTCAAGGCTCGTTAGGGGAGAATATACTGATGATACGGAACTTACATACATGATTGCTGATTCCATTATATCAAAAGGTTTTGTTGACCCTGAGGATGTGGCTAAAAATCTTGTTAAATGGGCTGATGACAATGATATATTAAACACAACACTAATTGGACCAAGCACAAGGATGGCAATTAAAAACTTAAAATCCGGTGTATCATATAAAATAACAGGAAAGAATGGGACAACAAATGGGTGTGCCATGAAAATCAGTTCCATTGGGATTTTTGATCTTTTTTCAGATAATGAAAAAACAGTAAATGATGTTATAAATGCATGTTTATGCACCCATAATACCGCAGTGGCAATATCAGGAGGTGCTGCAATAGCATTTGCGGTAAAAAGTGCGGCATCTGGAAATAAAAGTTTATCCGAAATTTATGATGCATCATTGCTTGGATCAGACCTCGGTGCAAAATTTATGGGAGAACCAGAAAAATCAATTTCATCAAGAATTGCTGGTGCATATAATATTGCAAAAAGTACCAGCAGCATTGATTCATTTCTTGATTCGCTATATGATTTCTTATTAAAACCCGATGGGGCACTTACCGAGGATGCTGTGCCTGCTGCAATATCTATATTCTTAAAGTCCGGAGGTAACTTTGAAAATGCAATATTGATGGCATGCAATCTTGGTGGTGATTCGGATACAATAGGTGGCATGGTGGGGGCCATTTCAGGTGCGTATAATGGCCTTGCCAGAATACCAGAAAAATGGGTAAAAACCATAGATGAATCAGCCAGACGTGACATAAGAGAACTGGGAGGGAAATTCCTGAATGCCATGCAAATATGACCTTTTGATAATTGGAGACGGTGTTTTAGATATATATCTTAACATAAAGAATTTCCCTATTAAGGAATACACAACAACAATTTCCAGCACCATGGAAGTATGTCCGGGTGGTACAGCAGCCATGGCAGTTATGGCCTCAAAACTGGGACTTAAGGTTTCATTCGTGGATAATATCGGAAATGACCTATTTGGTGATTACCTGATAAAGGAATTAAAAAATAATGGTGTAAATACGGATTATATAATTAGATCTGATAAAAAAATGACTGCCACATCGGTTAATATTATTGATGATATGAAAAGGCATTCATTCCTTGGTTATCTTGGATCGGGGGATTCCATGGATTATGTGGATGCGAATTTAATAAATGATTCTAAATCAATATTTTTTGAGGGTTACAACCTTATAAAAAAGGGAAAAACATACAGGGCAGTAATGAAAGCGGTGTTGGACGCTGGAACAGCTAAAAAATACATATTTTTTGATCCGGGCCCGCTTATATCCCAAATTATCGGCATTGAGAAATTCATGAATTTATCCACAAAGGTTTTTTTAAATAGGGATGAGGCTGTGGCATATTTTAGTGATGATATTAATAATATACTGAAAAGAATTAAAAATGATATCCATGGAGACAGATATGTATTGAAACTTGACCATGATGGTTCTGTAACAGTAAAAAACACGGAAATAATAAAATGCCCACCAGTAAAGGATATTAAAATAGCAAATACGATAGGTGCCGGCGATGCCTTTGACATTGGCTATATTTCAGCATTAATTTCAGGGTATAATGAAAAAAATGCATGTATTCTTGGAAACATAGTTGCAGCCATGAGAATATCTAAAGGCATCGGATCAATACCATCAATAAAGGATATAACCATGGACCTTGATATTTAAGGAATAAATATGCTTTAATTTGACTTAGAAATTGTCAAAATATTATTAAAAAAAGTCTGATTAGCCGGTATCCTTTTTTCAAGTATTTTCTGGGCTATTGAAGATTCAGAATTTTCAGGTGCATTCGATGTTGTTGAATAACTAATAAAATGTGAATATCCTGTAAATGCCGGGAAAAGGGCAATTAGCACTATAACCCAGATTGAGATTATAAGCATCCTGTGTTTTGTTATTTTACTGGATATTTTCATGAAAAAATAATTTTGAGAATGATATTAAAAATATATAAAAATTTTTTTTATATGCCCTGAATACGTTATTGATTTTTAGGTTCAATCCAAAATTTAATGACCAGTGCATATTATTTTTCTTATAGTAATATTTAAAAACAGTTTATACCTTTTAATCTAAACGTTTTCAGGGGGTAACCATGAATGAGCCGGCGATGGGGAAAATAATGGATAAAATCAAGCCTTTAATAATAGGAAACAATATTCTTGATATCGGAACGGGCTTTGGCACGGTAATAAAAGCGCTTATAAAAAATGAGGATATGAGCATCACCAGTATTGACCCTGAGATGTGGAGATTTGAACAGCTAAAAAACACCTTTTTGGATGAAATTTATAAAAACAGGTTAAAATTATTGAAATTATCAATAGAGGAAACCGGATTTAGGGATAAACAATTTACAACATCAATATCTCTATTTTCAGCCCATCACTTTACTGATCCAATAAGGGCAATGAATGAGATTGATAGAATTACAAGTAATGCCATTATTATTGCTGACTGGAGCCCAGGATCATCAGGGATTTCCAATCCACATACTCCTGAGGAATTACAGTTATCAATGGATATAATAATAAATTATGCAATGGGTCACGGTTACAGAATAAATAATCATAAGATGTGGTATTCTGTTTACAGAAAAAAATGATTTAAAACAATTTTATGTAGATGTGTTAGACATTTTTATATATTTCAAAAATTATAAGCTGGCATCAGGCAGCTATCTGCTCCAGGGATTTATCCTTTGTTTCCTCCCCAAGGAAGAGTGTTATTAGAAATCCTGCAAGACCAACTATAAACAGTAAAAGTTCCATGGGTACTATGCCGTATAATTTTAATGTTATTGGAAAAACAACTGCAGATATAATTGCACCAACCCTGCTTATTGCGGTGCCTGCACCCATGGCCGTTGTCCTCATTCTTGTTGGAAATAGTTCGCTTACAAATATCCCGGTTGTTTCACCGGTACCGCCTGCATTGGCAAAATAAAATATGGCGAACATTGGGAATAGCAGTAATATTGGGGGTGCTGATCTAACGGCAAGAAAATATAGTGCAAGTATAAATAATGAAACTCCCTGCGCCAGAAATGTATATTCCTGCCACTTCTTCCTGCCTATTATATCGGCTGTGAATACAAAAACAAGTGTTCCAATAACACCTATTACATACAATATTAGGGTCAGTGCCAGGGATCCTGCATGTGTTGAATAGCCTAACTCTAAAAGCAGTGTTACCGTATATATTCCTATGCCATAAAATATCAGGTCATTAAGAAACCAGGATGTAAAGGTAAATATGCCCCTCCTTGTGTAATTAACATTTCCTGTGGCATAGGATGCATTCTTTAAATTATTTAAATCGTTTTCATCTTTAATCTTGAATTTTTCCTTTATATCTTTTATTTCATTCTTCTCATTTTTTTCAACTGCATATCTGGGTGTTTCATCAACCCTGCGCCTTAGTATTAATACTATTATTGCAGGAACGGCACCGGCCCCAAGCAGCCACCTCCAGGCTATGCTGCCAAGTGGTAAGAATAAAAGTCCAAGTGCAACTGCAACCGATCCACCTATCCACCATGACATCAGACCGGTACCAAGATATTTACCGCGATGCTTTACAGGGGAAAATTCACCGATTATGGATAATGTCAGTGCATAATCCGCACCTATGGCCAGCCCAAGCAATGACCTGAAGGCTATTAGCTCAATATAGTTCTGGGAAACTGCACTTAAAATTGCAAATACAGCAAAAATTAGCATATCCCACTGGTAAATAACCTTTCTACCCTTCATATCAGCAATGAATCCAAAAACCGCGCCCCCAATTAACTGGCCAACAATGGTTGCAACTCCTATAATTGATGATATTACAGCACCTATATGAAATAATGGCGCTATAAATATTAATGCCGGACCTATAACAAGCAGATCATAACCATCAAGAAAATAGCCCATATCAGATAATATATCTATAAAATAATGATACCTACCTGCCTTTAAATTATCCAGCTCCCTGAGAAAATTTAGGCTCTCATCTTTCTGCATGATTATATACAATATACTATTATATTAAATTTTTTCATTCAACATATATACATTATATATAAGATC
>NZ_LKBG01000293.1 GCF_001402945.1 Acidiplasma aeolicum | reverse complement strand
ATACAAACAACTTGAAAAATACACATTATAAAGTAATATTTAAATATAGATTGTATATAAAGATTTTTATGAAAAATTTGCTACATGATTTAGATAAAGAGAATCCAGAACTAAAAAGTTTCTATTTAAGCCTTGTGCTAATGGCAACCCTTGGTGGTTTTCTGTATGGCTATGATCAATCAGATATAGGATCTGTATTAATTTATATACCCTATTATAATCCACACGCCTCTGCCTTTGTTGTTGGATACATAGCCTCGGGGGCGCTGCTTGGCGCTGCCATAGGTGCAATTACCGCAGCATTTCTTACAGACAGGTACGGCAGGAAATTTTTCTTAATTGCAGATATAGCTGTTTATGCTCTTGGTATATTTTTATCAATTATCACCATAAACGTTGTTATGCTCATGATTGCCAGAACCGTCGTTGGTTTTGCCATAGGTGCTGATTCTGCCGTTGCAACAGCTTACATAAGTGAATTCACACCAAAATCTAGGAGGGGCAGGTCAGGTGCCATGCAGCAGTATATGATAATACTCGGGATATTCCTGTCCTTTCTGGTTGCAATGATTATATTTCTGGAAATACCAGCATTGGCCCATACTGTTGACTGGAGAATTATACTGGGACTTGCAATTATACCTGCGATAATTGCACTAATAATCAGGGTGAAAATGCCGGAATCACCCAGATGGTTAATTCTGAACAGGAAATTTGACAAGGCTGGAGAAACCTTAAAGAAATTTGGTATTGACGTCAATGATCAGGATCTTAATTATACATTTGAGAGACTTCAGGCACAGGAAAAAAGATCAAGAAAGCTGGACTCTGGGGCGAAGAGGGCACTTTTAATTTCAGGTCTATTTATGATATTTTATATAGCCAACGGTGTTAATATACCATTAATTTACGGGCCTTACATAATATCCGGACTTCCCATATTCCCATCCGTAACAAATAAGGTTATATCGGATGCATATTCAATTGGCGCAACAGCCATACTTGTGGCAATAATGCTGGTGGCAACATATTATGGCATGGCTGCAATAGACAGGGTTGGCAGGCGCAAACTTGCATTAATAGGATTTATAGGCATGGGTGCAAGTGATTTCATTGGTGGTATATTATACTTAATGCATGTTGATATAGGCTTATTATTCGGCCTTGCAGGTTATTTAATATTCTTTGGAATAGGTGGTGGAGTTGTTGCATGGCTGATTCAGGGGGAATATTTTCCAACTGCATCAAGAGGGTTTTTTGCCGCCATTGTTGCATTAATAGACTGGACCACAAGTTTTGTTGTTGATGAGATATTTCCTTACATGAAATCCGTACTCGGCCTTGGCTATTCTGTTATAATTTTTGCTTTTGTTTCTGTAATTGCAGTTGTAACTTTATTTTACATTATGCCTGAGACCAAAAACCTTTCAGTTGAGGAAATATCATCAATGTTCAGGCACACAAATCTATTTGAATTAAGGCACTATAAACCTGAAATTAAAAAGGAGGATGAAAATGTCCCTGAACCAGCCGCTGGGCAAAAATAAATTTTTATTATTTTATTGTAAGTTTAAAATATTTTAAAAATGATCTTAAAACAAGTAGGGGTCTAACAGAATAAAACCCAAAAAATAAAAGGTAAATCCAGTATATAAACTCCGGTGGGGTCTTATCGAAACCTCTGGAAAATATAGTAAATCGGGTTATTACATATATCCTCTTTAAATGCTTTTTAGGTCTTCTGGAATCAAAAATATTTTGAAAATACACAATATTATTGAGATATAATTTTAACCATGAACAGTAATTATTTCTTGAGGTATTTTTCTGATGCTCCCTGTAATATGTGAGCACGGTACTGGTGTTCAAAATATTGCACGAATTATCTAATGCACATAAATAAATAAAAGTGTCCTGTGCAGCTGAAACTTTTTTTATTTGTTCAAGATATCTCATTAATATGTTCTTATTTACAGAAATTGATGACATATTAAAATCCGGTTTTCTTCCCAGCTGCCTGTAAGATGCATTTTTGATGTTGCCGGAAAAAAACAATGAATTATTGTGGATATACCCAATATTTTTGCTGGAAAATTCATTATAAATAAATTCAAGCTTTTCAGGAAGGAATATGTCATCATCGTCCATGAAAACAATAATATCCGAACCTGCATTTTTAATTCCGAGGTAAATGTAATTTCCAATTATTCCATCTGTAATAATTTGTCTGACATTTAAATTAGTATAATTGCTTAAATCAAAACTAAAGTTTGATATTAAAATAACCTCAAAATCTTTAAATTTTTGTGATGCAAGAGAATTAAGTGAATCTTTTAAAAAATCCTTTCTATTATATGCAAAAAGCAGTACTGAAATGGATGGCATAAGATAATAAGTATAATTTAATTATAACTTTTTCTTTTTTCCTTATTAATAAATAAAAATTAATTATTGTTTAATTTTTTAATTGTTTTGTCTGTTTTTTTGTTTACATAATTCTTGATAATTTTTATAACACCATTTTTCTGGAATTTATTGGATTTTATAAGCAATAATTCACCACCTATGTTTATGATATTCCCGGATGCTGTATATTTAAACTCCAGATCATTTCCCATGGCATTTTTCATGGAAATCTCACCAGATTTTCTGGCCATAAACGCTGTCAATGGTACGTTTAAATTCATTATTTTCATTGAATCACCGCAGGCATAAACATCATCATATTCAACAGACCTTAGTTTATTATTAACAATAATTCTTGAATTTTCCTGTTTTATATCAAAAGTTTTTATGATTTTATTTCCGGTTATTCCACCAGCATAAATAACAGTGTCTGCCAAAATTTCAGAATTATTAGTAATAACCCTATCTGTGGTAACATGCATCACCCTTTCATTCATAATAATGTTTACACCCATATTTTCAAGTTTGTTTTTTATATAATTGGAGGCATTTATGTTAATACCATTGAGAAGATGTTTTCCGGAATTTATCAGGTTTATTTTTTTACCCTTGATGATGCCAGCAAGTTCAACGCCAAGATAACCACCACCTATTATTACAACGTTATTACTATTTTCAAGTCTATTTTTTAATAAATCTGCATCCTTGAAGGTTTCAAGTTTAATCATGTTCTCATATCCATCAATATTTTCATAGGCCTGTGAGTGCCCAAGTGCAATTATTAATTTGTCATACGTGTATGTTTTATTTAATCCCTTAATTTCCCTGTTTTTAAAATCAACATTTTTTATATCATCCAGTATATCAACCCGCCTTTCTTTTCGTGCATAATCATTTTCATATCCATTTAAAATATATATGTACCTTGTTGGTATATCAATAAACCTACTTTTATCAATAGAAATGGCTGATTTATTTGCCATTTTCGCATAAATTCCGGAAAGGCCCATGCCAAGAATGTAAATTCCATTGCCCATGTTATTGCATAAAAAAATTATATATTATATTATTGCAAAGGTCAATGTATATTTTTCTTAAATTTAAAAAGTTTATTATTGGATAAAAATATGTGACCCTATGGAAGCGCTGATAATGGCTGGTGGTATGGGAAAAAGAATTGGTAATCCTAAAAAAATGCTTCTTATGATCAATGGAGAGGCCATTATCATTAGATTATTAAAAATTATTAAATCCCTTGGTCTAAATATAAATGTATGTACCGGGCCGGAAACAGTTTTTTTAAATGAAATTGGGGATATAAATATAATAAATGGAACCGGTGATTATGCCATGGATCTTAAAACCTCAATAAATTCATTAAAACTGCCCGTCATTGTTCTTCCTGCAGATATTTTAATAGATAAGGAACTTTTGAAATCCTTTATTGAAAAATCAAAAAATTATAAGACCGGAATATTGAATATGCTAATAAATAATGAGCTTTCAGGCATTTCCATTTTTTATGAATATTTAAATGATG
This sequence comes from Acidiplasma aeolicum, assembly GCF_001402945.1. Classification (GTDB taxonomy): domain Archaea; phylum Thermoplasmatota; class Thermoplasmata; order Thermoplasmatales; family Thermoplasmataceae; genus Acidiplasma; species Acidiplasma aeolicum. The sequence continues at coordinate 2,058 of NZ_LKBG01000293.1, read as the reverse complement.
CAGAGCTGGCATATGAGAATATAAATTTTAATTCCAAATCATTTTTTAATATTAATACAGAATATGATTATAAAATGGCCAAAGAATATTATAAAAATATGCATTGAAATAGCATAAATTTTTTTAACATGATATAATTATCTTATCGCTGGACTTGACCGGGGAGCCAGGCACTCCCTGTGACCCGTGCCTAAATGCGGGGGCGACTGCCCGGTGAGGGCAACCAGGCCTTTGGCAGTCTCCATGGAATCGTTGAATCTCTGTCCTTTTGGATCGGGGGTTTATACATGCATACTCAAAGGAGAATGCATGTATAATTTGCTGAAAAAACCCGCCAGGCCCGGAAGGGAGCAACGGTATTTCAGACCGCCGATGCTGAGAGGGTGCGGGGAGGAGAGGAAGTGGAGGGCACTACCAAAACACCTGGTCTGATCCGGGTGTGTCCAGCATTGATGATAAAATGTATAAAATAATTCAGGATCCTTTAAACGGGCCGGTGAAGGTAAGCGGGATTTTTCTTGACATTATAAATTCAATATATTTTCAAAGATTAAGATATATAAAGCAGCTCGGGCTCTGCAACCTGGTTTTTCCAGGGGCAAACCATACAAGATTTGAACATTCCATAGGGACAATGTTTCTTGCCAGTGAGATCAAAAATTATATAGGCATTAATGATGAAAGACTTGAAATTGCTGCATTGCTGCACGATATTGGGCATACACCATTCAGCCATTCCATAGAGGATAAATTTTTTGAAAATTTTGGATTAATCCATGAGGATTTAACATCTGACATTATTACAGGTAAGGGGATATATGGAGATAGCGTTATCCCTGAAATACTAAATAAATATGGATATAACCCTGAGGAAATAGCTGACCTTGCCACAGGAAGAAATAAAAAAACGGTTTTATCTAAAATAATAAGTGGGTCACTTGATGTTGATGAGCTTGATTATTTAAGGAGGGATTCATTTTACTGTGGTGTTAATCTGGGAAATATCGATTATAAAAGGATATTTAATACCATAAAAATATCTGAAAATGACATAGTTGGTGAGGAAAAGTCAATACCGACAATAGAATCGGCAATAATAGGCAGGGTTTTAATGTATAGCTCTGTTTATTTTCATAAAACATGCAGGATAGCACAGAAAATGCTGGGCATTGCCTATGAACTTTATAATGGAAAGGATAAAAATGATCTAAGAATGAACGATTACGAGTTTATTTATGCCCTGGAAAATGATAAAAAATCCTCTGAAATTATAAAAAAGATTAAATCCAGAAATTTGTATAAAATAATATACAGGAGTAGTTACAGTGAGGATGCATTAAATAATATAAGGGAAAAAATGTCCGTGTTTGATAGTGATTTATATATAATAGATGTAAACCCACCACTTTATTTTAATGAAAAGTCCAGGTTAAAAACGGATTTTACAGTATATTATAAGGATAAAAAATATGAAATTAATAAGATATCATATATAGTAAACGCGCTCAATGAAAACATAAAACGCAGGGATATTATAGTCTCTGCCGATGAGAGCATTCTTACCAAGGCAGCTTCCATTATAAAGACTTAACCATTCTGAATGCATTTTTGCTTCCCTTATATGGTATGCAGTAATAATTTTTTAAAAACTCTGATTTTACATAACCGTGCTTTAAATAAAAATTAATGGCAACATAATTTTTTTCCCGTACCTCAAGCACTGATTTTTTATATCCTTTTTTCTTTATTATCTCCTCTATGGAATCAAGTAATGAATCCCCAAGATGCCTCCCCTGATACTTCGGGATAACCGCTATACTTTCAATATCAACCTCATATTCATTTAATGGAACTGCGGTAACGTATCCTATATATTCATCAGAATCTGTTGCAACAAGGGTAAATGCATCCTTTGAAAAAACCATTTCAATTATTTCATCTATATTATATGGACCAACATCAAATGCACTGTGCTCAATTTCATAGATGCCTTTAAGATCATCCGAAACAAAAGATCTTATATTCACAGGATATTATTTAATACTAATATTTTATATA
>NZ_LKBG01000292.1 GCF_001402945.1 Acidiplasma aeolicum | reverse complement strand
TATTACAATAATCTTTGCAATAAGTTTATTTGAGTACTTTCTGATTCTATCCTCCACAATTATTTGAGCCAACCTTTGCATAATTAATGGGATATGATAAGCTTCCATATCCCACTTATGATTTTCAAATTAATAAATATGACAATTGTCTAACAAATTATGAAAGTTTGGACACTCTAGATAATTATAAAATTTAGAAGCGAGATATCTATTAGATATTTTAGGCGATGTGAGAAATTAAAGTATTTTCCTTATTTAGGGCATTTATATAAATATATTATGGTAACAAAAATCTATTTATACTATTAAATGAATTATATTAATTTATGAGGGCATTTTTCCTAAACGGTGTTAAAAATGTTTCTGTTTTGGACATAGATGAGCCTGATTTAAAAGAAAATGAGGTAAAAATTAGGGTAATGGCCTGCGGTGTCTGTGGTTCCGACATTCATTCCTATTATGGCAAAAATCCATTAATTAAATATCCTGTGGTACCCGGCCATGAACTAAGCGGAATTGTGGTTGAATCAAAAAGCAGTTTGTTTCATTCTGGAGACAGGGTGGTTGTTGATCCAAATATTCCGTGCAATAAGTGCAGGTATTGCAGGTCTGGTAAAAAAAATTTTTGCGAGCATTTTACTAGCATTGGGAACAATATTTATGGGGGTTTTGCTGAGTATGTGAATGTTCCTGACAGCCAGGTATACAAAATTCCAGATAATTTATCATATGAAAGGGCATCGGTTACCGAACCAGTTGCCTGCATTATACACGGCCTGGACATTGTAAATGCCAAAATAGGTGAATCGGCCCTAATACTTGGTGCAGGGTTCATAGGATTAACATTTTTTCAGATACTTAAAAACATGGGTTATAATCCATTAATCGTTGCTGAATTAAATGAGTACAGAAAAAATATTGCCAGGGAACTTGGTGCCGATGTGGTAATAGGGAATATTAAAAACTATGTAAAGGAAAAAACGGGAAATTATGGTGTTGATCTTATAGTAGACACAACAGGAAGCATGAAACTATTAGAGGAATCAATTGATATAATTTCAAATGATGGCCGGATTCTGGCCTTTGCGGTTTATGACCCTGATGCCTACGCAAGTATTAAACCGTCACTAATATATCAAAAGGAGATTAAGATAGCGGGTGAATTTACAAATCCATACACCATGGAAAGGTCCCTTAATCTCATATCTTCAGGCGCAATTAATCTTGACATACTATTAAACAAAAAGGTGGATATTAATAATATTGAGTCAGCATTAAATGGCAGTATAAAGGATTCAATAAAGGTCATTGTCAATAATTCTGATAACCATTTATGCAAATGAGTATTAAACCTTACAGGTATTTCCTAAAAAGACTTAATGTTATATATTCAATAAGTACAATAAGGTTTACAGTTATGCCCAGTGGCCATTATAATTACATTTATTACAATATATTGGTATGTTTATGGATTTATTAAACAGGAACGTTAAAGGAAAGATAGGATATATTCAGGGGTATCAACAATAAAGAAAAAGAGAGAACTGGAAAATCATATACATACTTTATAACATTCATGCTTTATGAATGGTTATACAATAAATGCAGTATATGATAATATTTACCTGATTAGGCATGCTTTTCCATGGAAGCTTGAGGCTCCTATCTTTAAGATGGTGGAGAATGCCACAAACCTTATAGATAATTGAAATATTAAAATCGACATGGATAATCTAGTTGGAGTTGATAACAGGATTAAGTGATGTAAGAATAATAGCATTGGTATCATTAATATAATTAAAAAGGCAGTCCCAGAATCATTTGATGTAATATATTGTATTCAGTAAATTTAAGCATCATGGAGATGATAACTTCCCAGGGTCTATGTTAAAATTTTTAAAAGAAACCATAACCTTATGACAAATAAATAAAATATTAATTTTTGATATTTCATAATATAATTATTTATTTGATAAAAATTATAATATACCATGCAATATGTAATTATGAATATTATAAACTACAACCTGTATTTGGATTTTGACACAGAAAAATTTACTTACACATGCCATGAAAAAATAACATTGGAGGGTAATGAGGAGAAATTAATACTTAACTCAATAGGGCATAAAATTAAAAGGCTTGCAGTAAATGGTGTAATAAGAGGGTTTAAAGAATACAAAAATGAGCAGGAGATTGTGGTTGATGGGATAATAACATCAAAAACACAGGTGGATATAGACTTTACAGGTGAGATACCTGAAAAACTTGAGGGGATATATCTGGCCAGAACACCGGATGGTTTTATGATAACAACTCAGTTTGAGCCAACCGGGGCCAGAAAATTTATACCCTGCATAGATAATCCATCATATAAGGCCACATTTGATATAACTATTAAAATTGATGGTGGACTTGATGCAGTTTCAAATATGCCGGTGGAAACGATAAAAGAAATTGACGGAAAAAAGGAGGTAAAATTTATGCAGACTCCGAGAATGTCAACATACCTACTTTACCTTGGGATTGGACATTTCGATAGAAAAACTAAAAAATTGGAAGATGGAAAGGAAATAGGGCTTGTGGCACCCAGGGGCAGGCTAACCCAATCGGATTATCCACTGGAAATTGCCAAAAAATCAATTGGATTCTATGAGGATTATTTCAATATAAAATATCCACTTCCAAAGGAGGATTTAATATCAGTACCTGAATTTGCGGCAGGTGCAATGGAAAACTGGGGGGCAATAACATTCAGGGAAATATATCTCAATGTCGATTCATCAACAAGCACTTCTGTAAAGAGGTCAATTGCAGATGTAATAGCCCATGAACTGGCACACCAGTGGTTCGGAGACCTTGTGACAATGAAATGGTGGGATGACCTATGGTTAAATGAGAGTTTTGCCACATTTATGTCATATAAGGCAGTGGATAAATTATATCCAGACTATGACATGTTCTCAGATTTCCTTATCAGTGAAACCTCCGGGGCCCTTGCTGGGGATTCACTGGTTAATTCCCATCCAATACAGGTTGATGTTAAATCTCCTGATGATATAGCACAGATCTTCGATGAAATAAGCTATGGGAAGGGAGGAAGCATATTAAGAATGATTAATTCATTCGTAACCGATGATGTTTTTAGAAAAGGGCTTAATTTATACCTTGAAAATTTTAAATACAAAAATGCAGAGGGTTCTGATCTTTGGGAATTTATTGGAAAGGTATCAGATCTTCCTGTAAGGGAGGTCATGGAATCATTTATTAAAAGACCTGGATATCCATATATAGATGCCAGCATTGTGGATGGAAAATTGTTATTAAAACAGTCAAGATTTTTCCTTAATGGCAAGACACAAAAAGTTACATGGAAAATACCGCTGACGTTAAAATATGAAAACAGTATAAAATCTCTTATTTTTGATGCATCTGAAATGTTTATAGAAGACACTGACAAATTTTTAAAGCTTAATGATGATGAGGCTGGATTTTACAGGGTTTTATACTCGGATGAACTCCTTAAATCACTGGTAAATAATTTAAAGAAGCTTTCAGACCGTGATTTATGGGGGATTGCAAATGACTATTATTCATTTCTCATATCCGGTAAAATTAACCTAAACTCATATCTGGATGTAATAAAGGCACTTTCCGGTGAGAATAGATTAATGGTTGATCAGGAAATAGCAGGGGAATTATTTATATTAAATTTAATACTAACAAACAATGAAAAATTGCACAATTTCACTGTTGAACTTCTTAAAAATAAACTTGACATGCTTGGCAGCAAGGAGGAAAATGAGGAAATCAATAAATCCATATTAAGGGGAATGATATCATACAGGCTTGCAATTTTGGATCATGATTATGCTGCAAAAATTGCCGAAAATATAAATAATATTACCAGTATGGATCCTGATTTAAGGTCTTCAGTGCTAACAGCATATGCAATTATTAAGAATGATTTTGATGGACTTCATAAAATGCTTAATGATTTTAATAATGACGAGGATAAAATAAAGGTTATACAGGCAATGTCATGGCTTTCTGGAGATAAAAATTATGAAAATGTATCAAGATTAATTGAAAATCATGAAATCAAGCAGCAGGATTCCATAAGGTTTTACACAAATGCATCCATGAACCCGGAGGCAAGGGAATATATTTATGAGAATTTCGAGGATATAATCTATGGTATACAAAAGGTATTTCAGGGATCAGGATACGCCTCCAGGGTTGTTGAGGTTGCCGTACCATTTATTGGCCTGAACCACCTAAATGCCATAGAGGAAAAATTAAAGGGCATGGAATTCAGTGAGATATCAAGGGGAATCAAAAAGGGGCTGGAATATTTAAGCATTTACTCCGAATTAATATCCAGGTCAAGGCAGTAAATATTTAATAACAGCATTTTTATTTTTAAAACAATGTAAATAATTTTAAAACTTTTTGATAAATTGAAATAAATGTATAATATGTAAACTTATGCTTTTAAATATTAAATAATCTTATCATACCATGGGTGGCAATGCTGGAAATTTAAGTTTCGGGCACTGGACACGTGTTGATACATGGGCATTTATATCATTTTCAATGGGAATGTTCCTTGAGGCATATATATTTGGGATGTCAACAATTGCGACAGGCTGGGTCGCAATGCCAGCAAGCCTTAGATCCTTGCTGCTATCATGGTCTCCACTATGGCTGATTATTGGAATAATAGTTTCCGGACCATTATCTGATAAAATAGGAAGGAAGCATGTATTTTATATAACCATGATAATGTATGGTATAGCAGCCATAGGCATAGTTTTTAGTGATACATATTATCTAATACTTTTATTTCTTGCCATACTTTTGTTTGGATCAGGAGGTGAAATGAATACAATAATGGCACTGTCGCAGGAGATAATGCCCACAGAGCATAGAAGCACTACAATGCTGCTTGAGCTAAATTTCATACCGCTTGGTGGTGTGGTTCTTGCTGCTGTATCGTTTTCAACTGCAAGTTCCTCAATATTCTATCAAAGGTTTATGATTGCAATAACAATTTTAATAGTATTAATTGTTTTAATAGCATCCAGGCGTTATCTTCCTGAAAGCTTTCTATGGCTGGCAAGCATTGGCAGGGAAGATCAGGCAATCAATGATGCCATAAAATATTATGGTAGGGAGGAATATTTGAGAAGAACCATGAATAAGAAGGAGCTGGAGGATAGGGAGGATCTGGATAAAACCAAACATTTGGGCCTTAAAATATTTTCCACCCTGACCACTGCCTTTGCAGGTACAACCGGATTTGGACTTATAGCCTACGTTCTTGGCCCTGTATTTTATCCAGGCCTTGTTGCCCTAATTTTACTGGTATCCAGTGTAGCCGCATTTGGTACAGGATTTATTGGATTTTTCGGTGAGAGGATAAGCAGAAGGAGCATGCTTTTATGGGGGAATGTTGGTGCTCTTGTTTTTACCATTATAACCTACGTTACAATAAGCTCCTGGACCAGATACCTCATAATTTTTTGGTTTCTTGTAATAGCACTAAATGCATTTGTCCAGCTTGGTTATCTGGCAGAGGATACTTTAAAATCAGAGGTTTGGGCCACAAAATCAAGGGGAACGCTTACGGCAATTATAAGATTTTTGGGGATAGGGCTTTATATACCTACCATTTATTTGACTGCCTCATATAACCTTAACCAGTACATATTGTTTAATATCATAGTCTGGGTAATCGGTTCCGCAGGTGCAATAGCATGGTTCCTGTTTGGAAAGGAAACCGGAAAGGGCATTCCTATTGAAATGGCAGATTAAACTATTTTAAATTTTTTATTTTTAACAGTATTTCCCTTAATTCATCCCATGTGTGTGCTATATTATATGTAAATGAATAATCTATCATTAAATTATTCTGCATGCCCGAAAATTTTCTTATATCCGTCTGAAAACCTATGCATATTTTATTGTATGCATATGCCATGCCAAGTTCAACGCATGCACCCTCATCTGGAACCCTGCCATCTATTAGCATTAAAAGTATTCTGGAGTTTTTTAATGCCTGTACGTCCCTT
>NZ_LKBG01000291.1 GCF_001402945.1 Acidiplasma aeolicum | reverse complement strand
TTCCAGACCATGATTTTCTGTTAAGCAGGGGAAGACTCCTGACCTCGTATTTTTTATCAAGGAAATGGTTATATTTAAATAACGCTTAGAATGACTATTCTTTCTGGTGTTTATATTATTACAATAGTTTAAAATTAAACAGATTTAAATAAATATAGAATAGATCTATTAAGGGTTAATTTTAATGCAGATATATCTGAAGATAATCCAGTGGAATATTCATTTCGTTTTTAATCCTATTAAGGTTCTATTTTAACTTTTTTGTAAAGTGTACCTGTATCAGCATTTTATTTCTTTCAATCCTATTAAGGTTCTATTTTAACTTATAAAACATCTTTAAAAAATCTTGAAAGATTAGAAACTTTCAATCCTATTAAGGTTCTATTTTAACATGCGAGATGCTCTGCCACTGTGAGGCTGTATAATCCTTTCAATCCTATTAAGGTTCTATTTTAACGCCCATCCATGGTTGTGGTGCACCAATGCCATAGAACTTTCAATCCTATTAAGGTTCTATTTTAACTATGGAATTGGGGAAGCAAAAGCAAGGTATTATCTACTTTCAATCCTATTAAGGTTCTATTTTAACCAAGTTCATAGGAACAATATGGCAGGCTGGAGACAGGCTTTCAATCCTATTAAGGTTCTATTTTAACGTGTCAGCCTCTCCTAACAATCTCACACAGGTCCAGCTTTCAATCCTATTAAGGTTCTATTTTAACTTTTTTTATTTATTTCTTTTTCCATAGTTGGAATAACTTTCAATCCTATTAAGGTTCTATTTTAACAGGATACTCGTCATTTTATGCCAACCCAATATCAATACTTTCAATCCTATTAAGGTTCTATTTTAACTGGAATAAAATGGATATATTTGGGGCAGACAGCATTACTTTCAATCCTATTAAGGTTCTATTTTAACTTTTCAAATAATTATCTATAATCCAGATACAACAACACTTTCAATCCTATTAAGGTTCTATTTTAACTTTTTTAATTCGGTTTATTAGTTTTCTTCTTTTATACTTTCAATCCTATTAAGGTTCTATTTTAACTTAATATAGGATATAACTGTGCTGGGCTTGGTATATTCTTTCAATCCTATTAAGGTTCTATTTTAACCAGATCACTTGTCGGGGTAAAGGAGGAGGTAACTGCTTTCAATCCTATTAAGGTTCTATTTTAACTAATTTCTGGAATTTTCTGTCAGAATGTTTTAGTATACTTTCAATCCTATTAAGGTTCTATTTTAACGAATCAATGGCAGGCATAAAAGCCACTTTCGAGACAGACTTTCAATCCTATTAAGGTTCTATTTTAACAAGAAAATAGCAAAAATGGAATATCCTTCAAGAGAAGTCTTTCAATCCTATTAAGGTTCTATTTTAACCCTCTACAACCCAGTCTCCAACTTCAGCACAATCCATCTTTCAATCCTATTAAGGTTCTATTTTAACCGATGGATTAAGAGCAACGCCGATTAAAGGCAATCCACTTTCAATCCTATTAAGGTTCTATTTTAACTAGGCTTTGGGCATTGCCGCTAGTGCCAGGAATAACTTTCAATCCTATTAAGGTTCTATTTTAACTTGGGTTACGGCCTCGGGGGGGTCCTTGATGTAGCTACTTTCAATCCTATTAAGGTTCTATTTTAACTGCATTAAGGAAGAAGAAACTTTAGAACCATTAGAACTTTCAATCCTATTAAGGTTCTATTTTAACCACGTTCTTTTTGAACGTTACAAGCCCTGGGAATTCCTTTCAATCCTATTAAGGTTCTATTTTAACTTTCATCATCCTTTTCTTCCGTGCTTCTAAGTATTCTTTCAATCCTATTAAGGTTCTATTTTAACACGGAACAGTGGGGAAGAAAACCATTACAGTAACAGTCTTTCAATCCTATTAAGGTTCTATTTTAACTGGATTTAGCAGACACAGAATCCGTATTTAATAATATCTTTCAATCCTATTAAGGTTCTATTTTAACCTTGTTCTTGCATTCGCTGAAGGGTTTTACTATGAACTTTCAATCCTATTAAGGTTCTATTTTAACCATAGAATTGCCATTGAAAAAAGAAGAGGTGTAATATCTTTCAATCCTATTAAGGTTCTATTTTAACCCGCTTTGCCCTTGTTGCCTTTTCTACCATGTTACCCTTTCAATCCTATTAAGGTTCTATTTTAACTGGAGTGTTCACTACCTCATTCGATGCACTTGCCGGCTTTCAATCCTATTAAGGTTCTATTTTAACAATATGCCATGTAGTTCCATACTTCGTAGGCTACGGACTTTCAATCCTATTAAGGTTCTATTTTAACTGATATTGCCCGGGGAATCCTGGAATACTTAAATACACTTTCAATCCTATTAAGGTTCTATTTTAACTATTCATGGACGATCGGCGGTACATCGGTTACATCCTTTCAATCCTATTAAGGTTCTATTTTAACAATAAAAAATGAGTGTGAATAATATATTACTCTCAGCTTTCAATCCTATTAAGGTTCTATTTTAACCAAATAGACCCCAGAATATAGTAGCAAGAACATGCTTTCAATCCTATTAAGGTTCTATTTTAACGTTGATAACCCCTCCGGCTTCGGATGCCCCTATCGCCTTTCAATCCTATTAATGTTCTATTTTAACGCATATTCTTTTTGCCGGTCAAAGACCCGGACGAAATCTTTCAATCCTATTAAGGTTCTATTTTAACATGAGTGTGAAAATAGAGAGCGTAAAGGAATTCCCCTTTCAATCCTATTAAGGTTCTATTTTAACTATTGCCACTCGATGAGTGCCTTAAGTCTATTTTACTTTCAATCCTATTAAGGTTCTATTTTAACCTAGTAATGGTGATGTAATTAGTGAAAACTTAACAATCTTTCAATCCTATTAAGGTTCTATTTTAACGGTATTGGTGCATTTGCTTATATACAAAACGTACCAACTTTCAATCCTATTAAGGTTCTATTTTAACCGGTTGCCCATAGTACAGAACTCCCGAGTTTGGTCCCTTTCAATCCTATTAAGGTTCTATTTTAACCAGTGATGACACCCCCCGCTTCTGACGCACCTATTGCCTTTCAATCCTATTAAGGTTCTATTTTAACTTCGTAATAGAATAGCAAATACGCCCCTAGATTTATCTTTCAATCCTATTAAGGTTCTATTTTAACATATGTCCCTGTATACGTTCCTTGCATAGCCGATACCTTTCAATCCTATTAAGGTTCTATTTTAACCCATTTGAGAAACGTGAATATACTAATTTTGTTACTAACTTTCAATCCTATTAAGGTTCTATTTTAACGATGCCCATGGCTCAAACAATGAAGCGATATCGCCATCCTTTCAATCCTATTAAGGTTCTATTTTAACTATTGTCACTCTATTCTGTTTTTTCATTTTACCATTTCTTTCAATCCTATTAAGGTTCTATTTTAACTCAAATCCAGGAAAATTCGATATAGAATTGACAGTCTTTCAATCCTATTAAGGTTCTATTTTAACTTTAATTCCGGGGTTCAAAAAGGCAGTAGACACATCCTTTCAATCCTATTAAGGTTCTATTTTAACCTTGTTTGGAATTGCCGTTTCTTGAATAACCATATAAGCTTTCAATCCTATTAAGGTTCTATTTTAACACTTCTCCGGGCACATATACTATTTCTCTGAAGATCTTTCAATCCTATTAAGGTTCTATTTTAACATAATTTTCAAAAATATTACTGTGAGTAATAATTATTCTTTCAATCCTATTAAGGTTCTATTTTAACGCAAGCAATGTTGAAAAGAATGTAATAAAAGGGGTACTCTTTCAATCCTATTAAGGTTCTATTTTAACCCAAAAATACGGCTGAAACCAGCGACAGGAATACTATCTTTCAATCCTATTAAGGTTCTATTTTAACTAATCACCTTTATAATTCCTCTCCACAAGCAGGGCAAACTTTCAATCCTATTAAGGTTCTATTTTAACTAGATCGGGTGGAGGCGGTGGATGCTGGACTGCTGACTTTCAATCCTATTAAGGTTCTATTTTAACGCTATTAAACATTTCTTTGGAGGGTTTAAATTATGACTTTCAATCCTATTAAGGTTCTATTTTAACATCCGATATATCGTTAATTACTCCTCCTGCCTCACTCTTTCAATCCTATTAAGGTTCTATTTTAACCCATCCTACTTTTTTCGGGTCGATGGTTAGAGTAAGGAACTTTCAATCCTATTAAGGTTCTATTTTAACATATCTATGTTGGGGATAGCACAGCAATGGATTTTCCCCTTTCAATCCTATTAAGGTTCTATTTTAACTAATATTAAATAACTCTACATAATCTCTTATTATGATCTTTCAATCCTATTAAGGTTCTATTTTAACTTGTTCCCGTCACATTCCGTGTGGAAAGTGGCGATCTCCTTTCAATCCTATTAAGGTTCTATTTTAACGGGAATAACGCCCACCACTTCCCCAATAACCCCCCTTTCAATCCTATTAAGGTTCTATTTTAACGATAACAGCAAATGGACGATTAATAAATTTTCAATGGCCTTTCAATCCTATTAAGGTTCTATTTTAACTAGTTGCTCCTTTTTCAATATCATGCCCAGCAGTCATCTTTCAATCCTATTAAGGTTCTATTTTAACTAACAGACATAGCATACAAATTGAAACTTCTTTCTTTCTTTCAATCCTATTAAGGTTCTATTTTAACTGATGAAATTCAAAAATTGCTTAATTTGGCTGATGTTCTTTCAATCCTATTAAGGTTCTATTTTAACCTGAAAAGGACAAAAGGAGTATTGGGTTACTCTTCTTTCAATCCTATTAAGGTTCTATTTTAACAATTAATAAAGGATATGAAAATGGCTTAAATATGGACCTTTCAATCCTATTAAGGTTCTATTTTAACTCAAACCTGTTCATATATATTTACACAAACAAAATACTTTCAATCCTATTAAGGTTCTATTTTAACTGGACACAATTGTATGTTTGATCTACCTCGCACCAGCTTTCAATCCTATTAAGGTTCTATTTTAACCATAGATTATGAATATTACGGAAACGTTAGCGTATCAAGCTTTCAATCCTATTAAGGTTCTATTTTAACTTTAATATATACATCTATTAATGAAAACAAAAAGAACTTTCAATCCTATTAAGGTTCTATTTTAACCTCCTCTGGTATGCCTTTTATCAATTCCATTTTTTCTTTCAATCCTATTAAGGTTCTATTTTAACCAGGAATAGGAGCAGGCGTTTTTGTTTTTGGAATGACTTTCAATCCTATTAAGGTTCTATTTTAACTAAAATGCAAGATTTTCTCCAGATGCATTATTTACCTCTTTCAATCCTATTAAGGTTCTATTTTAACAAGTCTGTGGACGTGCGGGTAAACACGTCAACATCACCTTTCAATCCTATTAAGGTTCTATTTTAACCGGTGGCGTCCGTAAAAAGATGGCAGATGGCGTGAAAACTTTCAATCCTATTAAGGTTCTATTTTAACTAAAAAAAATAAGGATCCTGACATGTTGTTGCTCAATGTTCTTTCAATCCTATTAAGGTTCTATTTTAACAAAATATCGGAAAACCATTTACGATGTCCACATTCCAACTTTCAATCCTATTAAGGTTCTATTTTAACTAAGAACTGGAACCAGTTCTTCCATCTTCCACTTGCACTTTCAATCCTATTAAGGTTCTATTTTAACTGAATTAAAGGAGTTAGAAATCGATCTTTTTAAATTCTTTCAATCCTATTAAGGTTCTATTTTAACACTATTCCATTATCTCCCATGACAAGGGCACCTGGCTTTCAATCCTATTAAGGTTCTATTTTAACGAAACGATGATGGAAGCTACTGGATAAGCCAAAACTGTCTTTCAATCCTATTAAGGTTCTATTTTAACATAGGTGGTTCTGTAAATTTAAAAAGATCGATTTCTCTTTCAATCCTATTAAGGTTCTATTTTAACTTTATTAGCCCTCCTGCTTCGCTGGCGCCGATCGCCTTTCAATCCTATTAAGGTTCTATTTTAACTTGAAATTAGATATACTGGGAAATGTTTCAGACAACTTTCAATCCTATTAAGGTTCTATTTTAACAATGAAATAAAGAAGTTTTCCTTGC
>NZ_LKBG01000290.1 GCF_001402945.1 Acidiplasma aeolicum | reverse complement strand
CTGTAACCGTATTCCCCCTCAAGAACAGAATAATCATATGTCAGATAATTCGGTGTTGTTTCATTATAGAACTTATACCCCTTCTTTCTGTACTCCCTAAAAATATCTACAGATTCATATGTTGACGTGTGAACCATGTAGAGTGTTACATCCCTGCCTATCATGGATGCTATTGCCGCTATTCTGTTTGCCGCCTCTATTTCAACTATTTCCGGCCTTGAAAAATAGTGATAAACCGGATCTATTTTTCCATCCGCAAGAAGCTCCTCTGTTCTTTTATCAACTATTGCGCCGTTCTCAGCATGTATTGCGGTAACACCACCGTGCCTTGCTATCTCCTTTATGGCATCATACAATGACTCATCATCAAGCAGAAGCTCGTTTTTGTATGCCATAAATAATTTAAATGATATAACGCCACGGTCTATTAATGGCTTTACAGCATCAAGTGATGTTTTATCACCTGATCTAAGTATGCAGTGCAGTGAATAATCAGAGACTACCTTTGGATCAGCCTTTTTTCTCCATCTTTCATATGCATCCAGTGGATTTTCCCCCTTGGATGGTGTAATAAAATCCACTATTGTTGTAACTCCACCACCCAGGGCCGCCATGGTGCCATAATAAAAATCGTCGGCGGTTACCTCTGACATGAATGGAAAGTCCATATGCGTGTGACCATCTATAAGCCCTGGAAGAATTAGTTTTCCTGAGGCATCGATGACCTCATCAGCCTTTTCATTAATATCACCTATTTTGCTTACCTTGCCATCCCTAATATAAAGATCCTTTTTTACCATGCCTGAGGGCAGGCAAATATTTCCATTTTTTATTAATAAATCATTCATTCCTATCACCTTTTATAATTTTTCCCTTCCTTATTACAATCCTTGGGGATCTGAACTGAAGGAATTCCACAGGATTTTTTGATTCTGTGATTATAAAATCACCCTGATCACCATTTGAATACCCATAATTTTTAATGCCAAAGGCCCGTGCCGCATTGAATGTAACCATGTTTAGTGAATAATTAAGTAATTCTGGGGTCATTAATGGCTCGGCATGTACGGCCATGAAAAGTGCATCCAGAGGGTCCCCGGTGCCAAGCGGATACCATGGATCCTCAATGCAATCCTGACCTATAACAACATTAACATTATTTTCAATCATCTGGCGTATCCTTGTAATTCCCCTTATTCTTGGATATGAATCATACCTACCCTGCAGGTTCATATTAATTAATGGATTTGATATAACATTAACACCGGCCAGTGATATGAGCTTAATAATTTTATTTCCATACTGGTTATTGTATGAATGCATTGCAGTGAGATGCCCGGCAGAAACTGTACCATTAAAATTTCTTTTTATTTTTTCAGTGCAAAGATACTCGATAAACCTTGATTCAGGATCGTCTGTCTCATCAATATGGCCGTCTATATTTTTTTGATATTTTTCTGCAAGGTCAAAGGCAGTTTTAACAGACCTGATGCCATCCTCATATGTATTTTCGAGATGCGGTGCAAGCCCAACATTATCAGCACCCATTTCCAGTGATTTTTCCAGCAGCTCAATGTTTTGTTTTTCTGTATAAATTCCATGCTGTGGAAATGCTGTTACCTGAATATCAACATCATTAACCTCTTTTTTTATCTTTAAAATTTCCTTTAATGCTGTTAATTCAGGATCGGATACATCAACATTGGTTCTTATTCTTGTTACGCCGTTTTTGGCCAGAAGCCTGATTGCATTTATTACCCTGCTGTGGACATCCTCTGCATTAAGTTTATGAAGCTTATAATCATCCCAGAGTTTTATCCCCTCCTCAAGGGTACCGCTTTTATTTATAATGCCAGATCTTGATATAAATGCAGAATCCAGATGAATATGCAGTTCTGAAAAGCTTGGTATTACAAGATGTTTTTGGGCATCAATGATCTCACCATCCCCATATTCTGATACCATTCCATTGGATATATTGATATCCATTAATTTTCCCTCAGGATATGTCAATGCATTTTTTATAATCATTTTTCTGCACCCTCAAAGATATTTTTGGTATCATCTGCTATATATCCATGAAGTAAGCCTCCCCTTAACTCTGGCTGATATTTTGGTATAACCCAGTATTTCATAAGTATAATATATACAAAACCAGATATTAGAATTGTTGATATCCACGATGCCTGATAAATCCAGGACTGGTATGGGTAAAGATAAAAGCTTACAGGAAGGTATGTTGATGGTGGATACACAAGGAATATTGCAATCACAAATGCTATAATTGCTGCAGGGTTAAACCCGCGCCAGTACCTAAATCTGCCATTTGGCATGAACACATCTGATATTTCGAATTTAAACCTCCTTATGATAACATAGTCAAATATTAATACACCCTCCACTGCGCCAAGTATTGCACCGTATCCAAGAAGCCAGTTTTCAACATACGCACCTGCACTGAAGTAAAAACTCCATGACTGAAGCGATGCGGCTATTGCAACAACTATTAAAACACCACCAAACCATGGAATAAGCTTTGGATAAATATTTGAAAAATCATATCCTGGACCTACAGTATCTGCATATATATTTACCATTAAGACACCAAGAAGCAGCAGGAAAAGCGTTATGTATGCAAGGTCCGGTGGAAGCGAGATTGTAGTCAGCAGAATTGGGTCGTATATTGGTGTTTTATATTTTATAATGCTTATTCCAGCGGTGAGAAGCGCCATGGCGCCAATTCCAAGCATCATGATTGGAAGTGTTAGCTGGCCATAAATCTGGGATTTCTGTGATCTTGCATATCTTGTATAATCAGGCATGCTTATTGCCATGGTTGCCCAGAATGCTATGTTTGCATTAATTAATCCAATCATTGCATACCAGAATGCATATCCAGAAACAGTGGTGCCTATTTTAAAAATGGGTGAAAAATTCCAGGAAACACTCTGGGCATCGATGTAAAATAGGATTATAAAACCAAGAAATGCAATAAATGGAACAATCCATGAAATTTTTTTAAGCAGGGTCTGACCGCTTTTTGGTGGTGATAAATAAAGTATTGCAAGCCTTACCAGTATGGTGGCTATAAATACACCCCAGAAAAGGTCAGGATTAATGGTTGATATGGTGAACGGTGTTGCATTTCCTGATGCAACCAGACTTAGAAGCTCGGGTTTGAGTCCTGAGTATATTATATACATGCCGGAAACGCTTTCGGTAATAATCCATGTATCTATACCCCACCATCCTGCACCAATAAGACCCCTTACAAATGATGGCACCCATGTCCCATAAGTTCCCCACCTGCTCCTTGTCAATGATGTTTCAGGCATGCCGTACTTTGCACCTCCATGTGCTATGATTAAAATCGGTACCAAAACAGCAGCATTACCTATAAACACTGCCATCAGGGACCAGAACCAATTAAACCCGAAATCAAAGCCCACCGATACAAGGCTCCATGATTCAACCTCCACCGCCATGCCAAACCATATTGCAAAAAATGTCCATGATCCCCATGTTCTATTCCTTTCAGCCGTGGGCTGGAAATCCTGATTCCATAAATATTTATTGTCAGGATATGTGGTTTTTAAGTCCACATATCCATTTTTTGGATCAACAGAGATAATATCCTGTCTCCATGAGGATTCTTCTCTCATTGATGCACCTATTTTTTGCCGGATGATGCGGCCATCTTTGCATCAAAAAGACTCTGCGTTTCCGGGTCAACATATCCTGATTTAAGGCTTCCAATCTGATTCTTACCGTACTTTGGTATAACCCAGAAGGCGTTAAGCAGCAGATCAAGAATTCCGGCTATAAAGAATGCGGTGATCCATGAATTATCGTATAACAGCTGGAATATATAGGCCTTTGAGATTCCCCAGGGATATACATATGTTATAATAACAGCCACGGTGCCTGATATTAGCGCTGCCGGATTAAAGCCATGCAGGAATGTGTATATTCCATCGTACCTGAATAAATCCCTTATGTTTAATTTGAAATGCCTTAATATTGCGTAATCGAACACAATTATGCCCTCAACCATGCCCAGAAGTGCACCATATGCAAGAAGCCATCCATCAACATATGTGTAAACGCTTGTACTGTATGCTGTATATGCACCAAGAAGTACACTGATTATTACACCTATGACAATGCCCCTGAACCATGTTAATCTTTTTGGATATGTATTGGCTATATCATATCCCGGTGCTATGGAGTTTGCAAACACATTTACAGAGAATGTTCCAATAATCACTGCAATTAGCAGCGGTATTGAAAAGTATGATGGAAAGTACAGTGCCATTAATTCAAGCGGGTCATAGTTAAAGAAGCCTGCTGAACTTGAAACATGGAGCCAGCCTGCACTGATTGATGCACCTGCACCAAGAAGGGCCATGGCACCAACGGCCATCATAATAAACGGCATGGGTATCTGGCCCACGGTTTGTGAAAACTGTGACTTTGCATATTTTGTATAATCAGGCATGCTCACCGCCATGGTTGCCCAGTATGCAACATTTGAATTTATAAATGCAAGCTGGACTATTAGTGGTGCTCCCGCCTTATTATATGTTGTTATAGGTGTAAAATTAAATTTTCCGGCAGACATGAATAAATAGAACATTATGACAAAGCTTACCACCATTATTGGTGCTGCAATTTTTGCCATAATTCTAAGCGGATTCTGCCCCTTTACCGGTGGCGATATGTAAAAAATTATCAGCTGTGTGATTATGACTATAACGAATATTGTCCAGAATACTGTTGGAAAATACTTTGGCAGTGTTCCCGGACCAACATAGGCTACCAGCGTTTTAAGGGATGATGCCTTTGCACTCACAAGATAAATATATGTTGCCGCCTCGGCTATTATAAATGATTCAATGCCCCACCACCCCATGGATATTACGCTTCTTATCCATGATGGTATCTGCGCACCATAGATTCCCCACCTGCTTCTGGTAAGCTGTGGTTCTGCAGCACCGTACCTCGCACCGCCATGGGACTGTATTATTGTTGGTATTAAAATAATTAAATTGCCAAGAAACATATATATAATAACCTGAGTCCAGCTCAGGCCCAGGGCAAGGCCAACCGTGGCGAGCGTCCATGTTGGGACTATAACTGCCATTGCAAACCAGAGGCTTGTAAATGATGCCGCACCCCATTTTCTTAAATCCTTTGGCACAGGATTAAAATCAGGATTCCAGAGATAGTCATTGATCTTATTTTCCTTATCAAGGAAAACCTGGCCGTTGTCTATCTCTATTTTATCGGTCATTTATCATCACCCATAACATCCTTTTCATAATATATGTTGCCGATATCATTATCGACCAGATCTTTATATGCTATGACCTTTCTGTCAGCAAGGAATGGTGCCTTTTCCCTCCTCTGTTTGATTAGGTCTATATTTACATCCGCAACCTTTACACCTTCTTTATCAGACATCTGTGCAATTATTTCACCTGATGGACCGGCAATAAGGCTCCTTCCAAGATATTTGATTTTTTGGCCGTTAAATTCCTCCTCTGTTCTGTTAACACCCACCACAAAGATTGTGTTAAACGCCGCATGTGCCCTTAACTCCAGTTCCCATGTTTCAGGGTAAAAATTTGTTGTTGTTGGAACAAAAACAATATCGGCACCCTTCAATGACAGTATTCTTGGGCCCTCCTGGAAATGCCTGTCATAGCATATAACAGACCCTATTTTGTAGCCGTCCTGCTGGAATACAGGGTATCCGCTTCCAGGATGGAAATAATATTTCTCATAGTACCCATTTAACTGTGGAAGGTGAATCTTTCTGTACTTTCCCATGACATTTCCATCCTTGCCAATAAATATAGCTGTATCATAGAATATCCCTCTAACAACCTTATCCTCCTCGAAAATTGTTGGTATTAATGAAACCTTGTGCTCCCTTGCATATTTTCTAAAAATCTGTACTGTTTCACCATCGTCCCTTTCAGCATACTCAAAGTATTTCATATTCTCCTCTGCAGGGAAATACGGTGTTGTGAAAAGTTCATTGTAAACGACTATATCAGCGCCCTGCGATACAGCCTCATCGGTGTATGATATTGCCTTCTCTATGTTCTCCTGCTTTTCTGGAACAGATCCCATCTG
>NZ_LKBG01000289.1 GCF_001402945.1 Acidiplasma aeolicum | reverse complement strand
CTGAGCATTGCACCAAACTCATTTGGATATGAATCCTTCGATGCCTCCATTATCATTTCCATTGTCTTCTTTCTAATTAACCACATCCTTAATCAGCTTTGTTCTTAACCTTTCAAAGAAGGAATCCTTCATCTCAATAAATGTTAAATGTTCCCTGGATACCCTGATTTCAACCATGTCATTTTCATTTATCTTTCTTTCCTTCTGGCCGTCCAATATAACTATGGAATCATATTTTCCTATTGATTTAATTTTTACTGAACTGGTTTCAGGACAGACAATTGGCCGGAGCCTTGAACCAAAAGGTGCTATATAGGATATTACCATTGCCCTTAATGATGGTATCAATATTGGGCCTCCAGCACTGTAGGAATAGGATGTCGATCCTATTGGTGTTGCCACAATGACACCATCGGCGCTTGTATTTTCCATAAACTTATCATCTATATACACGCTAAATTTTCTTATTTTAGAAATTTTACCTGTATGTATGACCACATCATTAATGCATTTCCCAAATAACCTATTATTTATAAATACATCAAGTTTCATTACGCTGTACTCCCTGTAATTACCCCTAATTAAATTATAAATTGATTCCTCAATGCTGCCTATTTCAACCTCAGATAAAAATCCAAGACCGCCAACATTTATGCCGAGTATCTTTCCTTTAGAAAACTGGGCTGTTCTCAGTATTGTTCCATCACCACCAATGACTATTAAAATATCAGCTTTAATATTGCTAAAATTATAACCCTTTTTATGAAGGGCCATGGCAAGTTTCATTTCAAGAAAAACCTCCCAGTCCTCAGGAATTATTTCAAGAATCCTCTTTGCTATTTTTATACACGAAGCGCAGTTTACCCTGGTTATTATACCTATCTTCATACCAATTCCCCACGTGGACGGCACCTTAAATATTGGTTTTTCCAAATTCAGGTATAGCAATATAAAAGATATTTATTTAAGATTTTGTAGCAAAATATTATTTAATTATATGTTGTATATAAAATAAGTAAAGTATTATAAATATAGATATAATTCATAAATATGTATTTTATAGAATATTTTCAATAGCAATGAATTTATATTATAAAATAATAAACAATCATGACAAAAATATCAGACGCAGTAAAAGTTATTGTGAATAACAATTTAATTTTTTCCATGGCAATTTCAAGCGGGTTATGCAATTACACTAAAATTGCAGAAAATATTAAGGATAAGGTTGAGGCCATGACCGGAAAGCCTGTAAAATTTAATACCATTGTCAAGGTCCTTGCAAATATGAAGACGCAAAAGCCAGAATACATAGATGATCTTGACATACTTAAAAGGTCGTCATTAACAATAGAATATGAATACAGTGTTATATATTTTGATGACATTAAAAAAATTCCAGATAATGCAATACTTGTAATGAAGGAGTCTAATTATTATGTGTGCATAGCAAGCAACAAGGGCAGCGAGAGCAAAATTGCGCTTATTAAGATAATACTTCCAAAGGAATCCTCATTTACACCAGGGTTAACATTGCTGATAACGGATTATCTTATGACCTATGGAATAAAGTTTACCAACATTTACAGATTGGATACAGAAATATGGATAATAATCGATAACTCCAATGCTGGGAAGGCCCTATATCACCTAAGCACGTTATTGCATGAAAATTAATCATAATAATGTATAAAATTAATATTTTTTCATAAATATGAATAATTAATGTATAAACATGAAAAACATATATATAGTAATTAGTTATATACCCTTAGATAAAAATGATAATAACAATCATTCAGTATTTATTTGCCCTAATATCCGGTATAGCAGTCGGTTTTAGTTTAGGCTTAATAGGTGGTGGTGGATCAATACTTGCAGTCCCTTTGTTTATATATTTTGTTGGTATTAATCATCCACATCTTGCAATAGGTACCACTGCACTTGCTGTTGGCCTGACAGCATTTATTAATTTCTATCAGCATCTCAGAAAGAAAAACGTAAATTTAAAAATAGCACCTATTTTTGCCCTTGTTGGTGTGATAGGAGTTTTACTTGGTGCATATGTTGGGCTTAAGATAAAGGGCGGCCAGCTGCTTTTCTTTTTCTCCATGCTCATGATAGTCATTGGTATATATATGTATATCAGCAAATGCCGTAGCCTGCCAACAGAGGATTGCAAGGAATTAACAAAACAAACAAGATATGACAAGGTATCTGCATTCTCACTTGCAGTGGGCTTTGCCTCAGGTTTCTTTGGTATTGGCGGTGGCTTCTTAATAGTGCCTGCATTACTATCATCCACAAAGATTAAGATAAGTATGGCAATAGGCACATCGCTATTTGCTGTTGGTACCTTCGGGATAGTTACAGCAGCAGAGTACGGATTCCATGGAGAGGTTCTGTATCTTGTTGCCATTGTATATGTGATTGGTGGCATTCTTGGTGGCTTCTTTGGAACAAAAATATCAGTTGGCATGAATAAAAAGCTGCTTAGAAAGATATTCGCAATTATTATAGTTCTGGTCGGAATATATGTTGCATACAGTTCATATCCAGCACTAATACATATTTTATAAAATTTATAAATTAAAATTATTTTTAAAATTATTGTAAAATTATTGACTTGCTGCAATTCTGTATCCAAGGACATTGGTAAATTGCATATCCTCCACGGGAACCTTAACCATGTGCCCGGGTGCAAGTTCATCCAGCTTCTGCCCAACCAGTATTGATCCACCGCCCACAGGAATTAAAGCAGTTATCCTATCAAGGTCTTCACGCATGTTTTCCCTCATATCGTCTATCACCTTCTGTGCAAGTGCGTCTAATAATGGTTGTGAAACAATTGGACCACCAACCTCCTTCTGACTGTAGACAACCTTTGACGATATTGCATCCCTGGCCACATCAGCTGGAACTATAAATCCTGTTTCCTTGGCTATTACCTTGCTTATTCCAGAAACAACATCCCCCACTCCTGCCTGTATTGTAAATGAAAGCTCAACTATTGGTTCCATGTTCTCCATATTTATTGTTAATACATCAGTTGTTCTAAACCCAATGTCTATAATCACCGCATTACCGTATTGTTTCCTAATTAATCCAC
Source organism: Acidiplasma aeolicum (assembly GCF_001402945.1). Lineage (GTDB taxonomy): Archaea > Thermoplasmatota > Thermoplasmata > Thermoplasmatales > Thermoplasmataceae > Acidiplasma > Acidiplasma aeolicum. The sequence continues at coordinate 3,151 of NZ_LKBG01000289.1, read as the reverse complement.
GGTTTAATAAATATATTGCCGCACCGACACCCTGAGGTCTCATCACAAGTTTGGATATGGTGAATTTTTGTTCCTCACCAGCCGAGGATTTTATTTTTATGGTTTTCCCCTCAAGAAGATTCCTTGCCTTCTCCACCTCCTTTTCAAAGGACCCAAGCTGTGTACCACTGGCCAGTGTTACTTCTGTATTTTCCTTACCAAGATTTGTTACCCATAAGGCCGCTGCGAGCAATGGATATGAATTTGGATCAGAAAGTCTGCTGTCCTCCTGTGGCTGCCTAACACCTGAACCTATGGCATCCTTTCCAAATACAAATGAGTCTCCGTCATCAACAGAAATTACAGGTATATTACCACCAATACCCCAATTTCTTGACTCGGCCTTTGCCCAGCGGGAAGGGAATATATACCTTTGCTCATTTTCAGATATTACCTTGGTATCGCCGTAACCTAAATCCAAACCTATGGTAATCATTTTATTCATCCCCAAAAATATAATAAGAGATTTATATTTAAATATTTGCCTATTATTTAACATTTTTATCAAATTTAGCCATTTTTTTGTCGTACCATGTCTTACATTAACAAAATTTAAATTTTTATTAAATAATTTTCTATACTGATATTTTAACCTATAAAAATAATAAAAATTAACAATTTTCAAAATTGAAAGAGCCGCCGACGGGATTCGGTCCCGCGACCTCGTGCTTACCAAGCACGCGCTCTACCAGGCTGAGCTACGACGGCAGTACTGGTTAATCCCAAATCAATATAAATTATTTTTCAATTATCACATCTGGTTAAAAAAATCATTAAATACTTATAAATAATATTTATCTTTGTGATAAACCCTGATATAGAAACAGATAAAATAAAGAGATACTGGCAGGATTTCTTTGACCAGTATGATTATAATGACCAAATAAATAACCTAAGGTCAATATATCCAGATGAAAAATCACTTTACATTTCATATAATGATATAACCGGCTTTGATGAAACCTTCGCCCAAAGCCTGATGGAGGATCCCACACTTTATTTTTCAATTGGTGAGGAATACATAAGAGATACCATAGGGTTGTATAACAACAGAATTAAAAGAATAGATATACGGTTAACAGACGTTCCTGATATAACCGGCATTAAATATGAAATAAGGAACGTAAGAAGCTGCAATGTAGGTACATTTATTTCAATAAGTGGCATAATAAGAAAAAACACAGAGGTTCTTCCCAGGCTTGAAAGGGCAGCATTCAAATGCCCGGCATGTGGCGAACTTACCTATGTTAATGAGGACTATCAGAGACTGGTTGAACCATCCTCATGCCAGCATTGCGGATACAACAAGGGCAAGTTAAAGTTAATTCCTGAGGAATCAGAATTTGTTGATACACAAAAACTTGAGATACAGGAGAATCCAGATAACATTGATGGTACATCCCAGCCCCAAAGAATAACTGTAATAATGGAGGACGATATTGCAGGCAAGGTATTTCCAGGAGACCGGGTTACAATATATGGTATACTCAAGGCCGATCAAAAACATATAGGAACAATAATGCTAACAGAGTTCAATATATATTTATATGCAAACAATTATAAAAAAGAAACGAAGGATTTTGAGGATATAAAAATTAATGAGGATGATGAAAAACAGATAAGGGAACTTGCAAAGGACCCAAACATAATAAAAAGGTTATCAAAATCCATTGCCCCCTCAATTTATGGTCTTGAAATAATTAAAACTGCACTGGTGCTTCAGCTTTTTGGTGGGGAAAGAAAGATTATGAAGGACGGGACCAAAATCAGGGGTGATATACATATATTAATGGTTGGGGACCCTGGAACTGCAAAATCGCAGCTATTGAGATATATGACAATGATCTCACCAAGAAGTGTATTTGCATTTGGAAAAGGTTCAAGTGCTGCAGGTTTAACTGCGGCTGCCGTCAGGGACGATTTTGGTGAGGGTAGATGGACTCTTGAGGCTGGCGCTCTTGTTCTGGCTGATAATGGTTTTGTCGCCATAGATGAACTGGATAAGATGGATGACAGGGATACAGCATCAATGCATGAGGCAATGGAACAGCAGTCAGTGACCATATCAAAGGCAGGTATTATGGCAACGCTAAAATCAAGGTGTTCTATTCTTGCAGCTGCAAATCCAAAGTTCGGACGTTATGACCCCCTAAAAAGTATTACTGAACAGATTGACTTTCCACCGCCATTATTATCCAGATTTGATATAATTTTTAAGTTAATAGATACACCAAATAGGGAAATGGATGGAAAACTGGCAGAACATATACTCATGACACACAGACTTGGTGAGATATATAAGGGCCTTGAAAACAATAATGTGGATATAAAAATACCTGACGAGGAAAATTTTATACCCGAAATAGACAAGGATCTTATAAGAAAATATGTTTCATATGCAAAAAATCACGTTTTCCCCAGATTAAGCAATGAGGCAATTGATATACTTAGGGAAGAATATATTAAAACCAGGAGCTCTGGTGGTGATTCAATACCGATTACAGCAAGGCAGCTGGAATCCACAATTAGACTGGCAGAGGCCGCTGCCAAGGCAAGATTATCTCCAATTGTAACAGCAGAAGATGCATTACTGGCGAAAAGCATAGTGGATTATTACCTTAGGGAGGTATCTTCCATGAATGGCAAGGTGGACATAGATATATTGAACAGCGGTATAAGTTCCAGGCAGAGAAGTGAGCTTGAAATAGTTCTTGGTGTAATTAAAGAATTAAAGGAGGCAAAAAATCGTGCCCCTGAAGTTAAGGAGGTTCTTGATGAGCTTCAGGCTAGGGGCATAAGCCGGGAGCGTGCAGAATCAGATATAGAAAAATTAAATTCCATGGGTGAAATATACCGCCCATCAGATAAAAGAATAGATGTGTTGAAATGAATAATATTAATATGAAAATAGTTAATATTAATGGAGAGGTCGTTCTGGCAGCTGCGGATAGCGAATTAATAAACAGGGATCTAAGGGAAGGAAAGCTTCATTTAAAGGTAAAGCAGGATTTCTATGGTGATATGCGGGTTTCTGAGGATACTTTTTTATCATCCCTCTCCATATGCACGATTGCAAACTTGGTCGGAGAAAGGGTTGTGAGTGCAGCAATTA
>NZ_LKBG01000288.1 GCF_001402945.1 Acidiplasma aeolicum | reverse complement strand
ATGTAAATTATTCTTCTTAAACCCGGTTTTATCTATTATAATATATTATTAATTATCATACCACATAACATAAATCCTTCATATCCTTATAATAGGGCCTTAATTCCCAGAGCATATAAAGTATTTAAATAAAAACGCCGTATAACGTTTGTTATACTGCATTAAACCTTTCAAGCATCTTGCATTCCCGTTTGAATGAGCGTTTTCATTTTTCTGATATAAAAGTAGTGTACTGAACCCAAAAAAGGAAGCTAACCGTGTAGAAATGTTTATATTAGCGGCGAGCCGAGAGGAATTCGAATCTCCTGTGACTGATTCATCACGCTATGTTATGATGGGTAAACCAGTTGGTTCCAGGAAAGATAAGGTTCATGTATTTATGTAGGCGCTCACTAATATCACAGGCATATCTCAAATCCTTTTTTGCATAGTTCATATTCCACTAATGTTCTTTTCTAACAGCATAGATAATCTTAAGGTCACTATTATTTATACTTGGAATCGGATTATGGCCAAATATTGTTTTAAAGGCCCCCTTCGTTGCAATGAAATTTGTTTTGAATTCGGCCTTGATTACGCTCAATGGATGACGTACAAAATTTTTAATGGAATTTTTTATCTGGTCATGTATTGAGAAATCATATACAGAGAACCCATAATCTGTAAGTTTACTTGGGATATCCATTATATTTTGCTTACCGTGGAGTTCCATGGCAATCTCTCTTACTCTTAACAAGAAAGTAGGGTCTTTAAAAACTAACTCTTCACCCCCTTCAATATCCATTTTGATTACTATGTTTTGGTTCTTTCCACAATACTCGTCAATTATCTTATTGAGAGTAATAGTATTAACTTTTAATCCACTTTTATTACCAATAATGCTTGCACTAACACCTTCTCCTTGAATAAAAGCCTCACCGTTGCTGTCTGAAAGTGCCATTTGTAAGATTGAAACGTTCTTCAGTTGATTTAAATCTAAGTTCGCCTTTAATATTTCAACGTTATTTTGGTCTGGCTCAATTGCGATTATCTTTCCCTTACTACCAACAAGTTTTGCTGATTTTACAGTAAAATCCCCAATATTAGCTCCAGCATCTATCACGACGTCTCCTTCTTTAATTTCTAATTTACCATATTCATCGGCAATAAATGTTGCATAATAAAGAAAAGGTTCATTCTTATTCACCATGAGTTCAATTTTACCATAAGTCAATTTTACTGTTTGCACAAAGTTGTATAGAAATTTCGTTTATAAATATTTCACGTCGCAATATTCAGATAATGATCACGAACATTGTTTGGTTAAACGTTATATCCTTGTAGTGGTACTAGGATATAAGCAGATATTCACCGCCCTCATCGTATTTTTTGATGAACACATACACCTTCTTTTCAGGATGTTCCCTTAGTGACAATGTTAAGGCTGTCCTTCTGGGTATCTTCTTCGGAGATCCGTGGGTTTTAAATGTAATTGCAGTAGACCATAAAAATATTTAAAAACAAACAACCAATGAGTGCTTGTAAAAATATGAAAGATAATAAAATGAAGCTCAATATTTATGATGTGGTTTTTGTTTTGCCAAGACCTAGTATTGCTTATCCACCAGGTGGCTATATTATTGTTTACAGGCTTGCTCAAGCACTTAATAAGGGAGGTATAAGAACCTCTATCATTTTTTAAAGAAGCCAGAAATTTATATAGAGAATTATAATGTTAGTCAAAATGTAAAGAATGAGAATAGATGGTATAGGTTGATGGTATATTTATTTCAATTATTATTTAACTGTAAGAGAATTAATTTGTTCTATAAATTACGACTATATAAACTCCTAGGAGTTGATTATAATTATTCTATTTTAGATGATATTGATTTATTTTATTATGAAACTATTGAAGATGTTAAAATTAAAACAAATATAATTATAGCTACTGCATGGGTAACTGCTTATTTTGTTAGGGAATATGTTAAAAAGCATAAAATCGAAACGCTATACCTTATCCAGAATAGCGAAGACGATGTCTCTTTTAGCGGATAGTATTCCAACAATGCAAAATTTACATATACTTTTCCATTTAAAAAAATTGTCATAAATCAAAAAGTGTATAACAGGTTTAAGGCGGAAAAACAATTATTTTTCCATGTCGGTATTGATACCCAATTCTTTAAAAAGTTAACAAAAACTAATGATAGAGAATACATTATGTTTCCATTAAGAAAAAATGAATCAAAAGGCTCAATATATGCTATTGAATGCATTAGAAAATTATTGCAAAATAATGAAAATATAAAAATAACGGCATTCGGAGATTATAAATTGGATGAAATACCGGCAGATATAAGGAACGAAATAATTTATTATTACAGGCCATCCAGAAAAGTTTTGCTTGGCCTGTATAACAAAAGTATGATTTTTGTCTTGCCTTCTATAGTCGAGGGAATGTCATCGCCACCTCTGGAAGCGATGGCATGTGGTTGTGCTGTAGTTGTAACTGACAACGGAGGAGTAAATGAATATATTAAAGATGGCTTAAATGGCATTATTTTCCCTGTGAGAGATTCTGATTGTTTGTATCAAAAGGTTATATTATTAATCAATAACAAAGCTTTAAGGGAGCAAATGATTCAAAACGGATTGGAAACAGCTAAAGAATTTAGCTATGATAACATGAATAAGAATTTTATTAGGTTAATTGAAGAAGTTCAAAGAAGAAAATCTTAAGATAAATAGTATTACTACTTCACAATGGTTATATTTTTTTGATATGTATGAATTCTCTTTTCTATATTTAATATATAATTTTAATTTCTCCATTATTACAATACACTTTGTTGGACTATCTAAACGATCGTGATCTGTGCCCCTTTAATTCTGGACAGTTTTGTATAATGATTTTAGCCATGACGCCATTATGGCAATGATCAGGGGGCACTATTAGTTCCATGTCGTATAATCCACCCTATTAAGCTTGTATTTCCCTTTTCATATTCAAGTATAATAATATTGCACAAATGTACCGACAATAAGCAAGGCTGTTGGAATATAGAAAAAGATTGTGATAACTGTAGACCATATAATGAGGAATAGACATAGCTAAGAAGAAACTTGATTATTGTATTATATACAACATTTTCTTATAATATTCAAGCTTTTTGTCTCACGATTTAGGATTAGATCATTACACTTTTATGTCTTGTAAATATTTTCTTCATACACCTGATTTTGCATAGATATAACCGATACTCATGTTATGTTCTATTGCATCTTTATCAAATACTTTTACAGTTTCAGTATAAGTTACAGTGAATCCTGCATCTTCAAGTTTATCCTTTAATTTTTCATAACCGTGGTGGTACTCGATTTGTATTCTTTTAAATTTCTTTAACGTATCGTTATGCTGGGGATATAGATAAGACCTCAAAACGTGCCCGCTTTTTATATTCAATTACTAAAATATTAATATTCAAGAATTAATGCGATTTATATAGTAAAAATAAAATTTTAACGATTTTGGATTTATTCTTCAATACATTCTTTTCTCTGATTTTCTTCTTGAAGTTATTCGATCCTCTTTTAGATATTCCCTTATCCTACACATCTTTCATCTTGAGTGATAAGGCCCAATTCTTGAATTCCTCTTTATTTTCATATTCCATGTATGAATCATCATCAATCCCGTTGGGGTCATCAATGTTGTTAGATTCCTTGCCAATGTATCGTATCTTATCAACAACAATATGTTTCCTCTCAGCAAAGCAGTCCACATAATCGAATTTGTTATCGTTATGCATCACTATTTATGGGGCGGAGATTATTATCACGGCAATTACTGAATTCCCTGACGTTCTCAAACGTTATGTTCTTAAGAGTATGCTGTTTACCCTTAAGAACATAACGTTTATTGAAATTGTCCCGAATTTTCTCAATCAGTTCTTTAGCCTTATTCGGCTTCAATCTTATGTGATAATTTTCAGTTGTGATAAAATCTGATCTTTTCAATCCTGATTCAAGCATCTCGATGACGGAAGAATCTATCACGTATCTGAACAGTTCCTGTAAATCATAGACTAATGGATGTTTTGACGGTGCAATTTCGTGTACAAATCCAATTGAAGGGTCTAAACCGATTGTGTTGGTGCATTTCTTTATTAATGATTGAAGAATTGCATATCCGTAATTGAGCCTTGCATTTACAGGATCGGGGACATCAATATTCCACTAATATTATTTATTCCTCCCAGATTGGAAATTGAATTCATGTGCCAATTCATTCAATACTTTTGGGATAATTGAGAAATAAGAGGATACATAGCAACAATCATAAGTCGTTAGGTTTTTTGCCTTTATAATAAGATCCCTCATACTTTTTAATCACTATCGTATCTATATTGTAAGAATTTGAAGGAAGAGCCAGTAAATTCATAGATGAATACACGATTGTACACGTGGATTGCTTTACACCATCATATGCAATGATTCAACAATTTGATTTGAATCTCAACGGCTTTGCATTTAAAAAAGGTGTAAACACAGTAAACACATTCGCCGATCCAGCGACAACACGAGGTAAGCAACATAATCGTACAGTATGACGTAAATATAACTAATAATGAATTCTACCCTTGCAACGTAGGCCTATTTTCCAATTTATATGTTGCATGAAGTTCTATGATAATCCGCGGCAGCTCCAATGCCATCACGAATAATACCTTTGTAAAGGTTAACTCTACAGCGATCAATTCGCCCATAAGATATGGAGATCCTTCGTCTATCCCTAATATACTATGGCATTGAATTTAATTAAGCTGGTCTACCGGCAAATACGTAATGGACGTTGTTAATGGAACTACATATAACACGAAAAATTCATCCGTTATATTTATAGAGGCTCCGAACGATCCTAAAAACGGCCTAAACAGGATAAAACTTTATATCTAGCACAGCTAACTTGATATTGCCATACGTTACGATTAATCTTCCCTTAGCCTTATCTCCAGGGTATAAGGTACCATATAAGAAGATCGGTCTGCCCAAAAAATACAGATATATCGTTACTAAATAGAATAACCAAAAACAGCGCAGATCAATATGTAAACTTTACAGCATAAAATGCGGCTTGCATATAATCCATTGAATTGGTTGAGATCATTACACACGGAACCGATTGCTGTTAATTGTAATGCTGTAACTATACTGAAACTTTGTATCATATCACGTACAAGTTTATATTCACGGATAAGGCATCTTCCATGCTGGCTAGTACCCCTAAATCCTGGCCATGCTTATTGTATCGATTCTTTCCATGCCTCTTCTTCATATTACGTAATTACGAGTTCTAAAAAGATAACATAGGCATGGTAACATTTCTTAACAGATCCGCTATTATAGCCATTTTCCTGAATGGAAACATAAGGAAACACCAAAAGTCAACATATTGCCCCATATTGTCCCATGCACATGTCCCATTTACTCCGAACACACCAGCAGAACCCAAATTATACTCAATTTTAGGTGTTGCAATTTGTGTTGCAACGCAGGTTGCAACATGGTTGCAACAGTTGCAACATGACCACCATGCGAATGTTGCAACTTGTCAGGAAACCCTTTATTATACGCATTTTTTTGTGTTGCAACAGTTGCAACATAGGTTGCAACATGGCAACCATGAAAAACTTAGCGTCAGTTAGAGAAACCGCTATTATACGCATTTTCTTGTGTTGCAACATGGTGTCGCAATGTGTTGCAACGGTTGCAACATAGTGTTGCATATTCATTTTATCCCGTATTATTCTAATTCCATATTTTAATTTTCATATCCATATTTTATTTTATTGCAACATGATCGGTTGCAACATGTTGCAACATGATCACCATGGAATGTCCATTTGTCAAGAAACCCTCTATTATACGCAATTTCTTATGTTGCAACTAGTGTTGCAACATGTTGCAACATAGTCACCATGAAAAAGCCAGCGTTCGTTAGAAGACCCTCTATTTTAGGCATTTTCCGATGTTGCAACTGGTGTTGCAACGGTTGCAACATAGTCTTGCATATTCATTTTATCCCGTATTATTCTAATTCCATATTTTAATTTTCATATCCATATTTTATTTTATTGCAACATGATCGGTTGCAACATGTTGCAACCGGCCTTAATTCATGATACCGATCATATGGATTTTTGATCCCATTTTCCCGATAATGACCTTGCAGTTTTTCTAAGATTTTTATTCTGTATGGTCCGTGATTCATGGTTGTCATGACAATTTTCTTCCACAGACCAGATGGATTCATGGTTCCGGTGATTCTATAGAATCTATAATA
>NZ_LKBG01000287.1 GCF_001402945.1 Acidiplasma aeolicum | reverse complement strand
TATTTATTATCACATTTTGTTAAAATTATTAAATATTTTTGAATAATATGGATATAAAATGAAATATAAAATATAATTAGATTATATCTGTATAAAAAAGTTAAAATACTGATATAATTTATAACCATAAGTGAATTAAAATGAATGAGGATGTTTTTGACACGCAGGTTACCGAGAAGCATCTGGAGGTTATAGGGGTAAATCCAATACCAAAGGAAAGCAGGACGCATTCACCAGGTAAAATATTCAACTTCTGGGCCATGGCAAGCGCATCGGCAACAACACCATTAATAGGTCTTTTACTTGCTGGAACAGGCCTCTGGAATATGGTGCTGGTCATTACAATAGCACTGGTAATTGGGATAATTCCTGCAGGATTGTTTTCCAACATGGGCAGGCAGATTCCATTATCGGCACTGGTTGTATCAAGAAAAACTTACGGGTACTGGACGTCAAACGGCCTTTCACTGCTTTACACCTTTGTTAACCTTGGCTGGTTCGGCGTAAATGACGCCACCGGTGGTGAAATACTGGCACTTTTAACGCATTCAAGCCCGGTAATCTGGTTTATAGTCATTGGTATACTTCAGATTTTGCTAGTAATGTTCGGCCTAAAATGGCTTGAATACTTCTATAGATATACATCAATTCTATTAATCGTTGTCTATGCCATTTTAACCTATTATTTAATAACATTATTCCATGTCAACTTTGGAGCATTAACAGCACAGACAGTTCCCATTAACTGGGGGATTGATATTAATCTTGTTCTGGCATTTTCTATTCTATCATGGACATACAAAATTTCAACAGCAACCAGATTTGCAAAGCCTGAAACGAGGAATGAGAAAAAATGGACAAAAATTGCATATTTTATAGCAGCCCCTATTGGAATAATAGTTCCTGTATTTTTAATGGGCATAATCGGCTACGCATCAAATATTTATGCAGGGAACTGGAATCTTGCGGCAGTTTCATTCCCTGTTAAAAATACCGCACTTCTTCTGCTTTTAGGTGTTGCAGCATTTGGTGCATCCCTGGCTGTAATACATACAAATGCAATGAATTTATATCCATCAACTGTAGACCTCCTTGCCGGAATACAGCCTGCCTTTAAAAAGAAGCAGAAGGAAAAATTGGCCCAGCCAGTATCAACAGCAATTCTGGGAGTATTTGGAATAATACTGGCCATAGCTGGTATTTTAACCCATATAGAAACATTCCTAAACCTGATTGCTGATCTATTATTCCCATATACATTTATATTAATAGTTGACTGGTATTTAAATTTGAGAAAAACTGCGAAAATAAGAGATTTTTATACAATACCCAAGACATTTTCAGGCAATTTTAACATAAATGCTGTTCTTGCAACTGTAATAGGAGTTCTGATAAACTTCTTTGGCCTTGGCATGTTAAATCCAATTTTTAACTACTTCCCACAGCAGGTATTTGGGTCGCTTGTGGCAGCATTATCTTACATAATATTATTCTATGCAACAAATGCAAGATACAAACCTGCAACAGAGAAGGAGCCAGAAAGTGAATAAATTAAATAAACATATTTTTTTAATTTTTTATTTACCAGATTCATTAGAAAATAAATATTAAAAATTTTATTTCGCCTATTTGAAAAATGTATATGTAAGGTTTATGTAATTTTAGGGTTTAATAATTATTCCCAGAATATTGTCCGGGCATAGTCCAATAATTGATATCCCTGGGATTATATATTTGAATATATTTAAATGGAATTATACAATATATAAGTTATATAAGAAAAATTTAAATCATAGTATGAATACGGTTTATATGGATGTTACTATAAAGAGTGTTAAACATTCGCTGAGAAAGCGTTATATAAGGCTGGCCCCGATTTTATTTTTCCTTTATGTAATAAACTTCCTTGATAGAGTTAATCTATCATACGCAATAGCTGCGAACATGTTTCCTGATATAGGGGTACCAGCCTCAAGTGCAGATTTCATTGCCGGTGTTGCATCATCACTATTTTTTGTGGCATATGCAATTCCCCAGGTCTTTACAACACTTAGAATAAACAGCATGGGCATTAGAAAAATATTTGCCTTTGCATTTTCTGCATGGGGAATAATAACCATTGTAACCGGTTTTGTACAGAATGTGCCTGAAATTTATGCATTAAGGTTTATACTGGGTCTTGCAGAGGCACCATTTTATGCAGGTACCATGTTCTTTATGGGCATCTGGTTTGTCAAGGAGGAGCGTGGTGTTGCAAATTCCTTTTTTAATGCCGCAATTCCTGTCGCAGGAATTTTTGGAGGCCTAATTTCTGGCGCAATATTTACGGCGTACGGTAATAATCCCGGATGGAGATACCTCTTCATATATGAGGGAATATTAGCACTTATATCCGTGGCAATACTCTGGGTAGTTTTAACAGACTTTCCAGAGGATGCAAAGTGGCTAACAAAGGATGAGAAGGATGCACTTGAAAGGGAATTAAAAAACGAGGAGGAAAACAAGCCAATAAAAGTTTCATGGAAGGAGGCATTAAAACAGAGGGATGTGATATTATTAACAATCGTTTATTTTCTTGGTGTAACAGGTTTATATGGATACACAATATGGCTTCCATCAATAATAAAATCCATGGCCAATATAAGCGCTGCAACTGCCAGTTTCCTAAGTGATATTCCATACGTTGTCGCTGCCATAGCCCTGATTTTAATATTAAGATTTTCGGATAAAAAAGGAAATAGAAAGCATTTAACCGCCATTATTTTCTTCGTTGCATTTGCCGGACTTGCATTAAGTGCATTCCTTCTGGTTTCATCACCAGTGGCGTCATTTATATTCTTTACAATATCGGCAATAGGCATATTCAGCTTCTTACCGATATTCTGGAATATACCACAGGAGGCGCTAACAAGGGAAAGCTCCGCATCATCGATTGGCATGATCAATGGCCTGGGCAATCTTGGAGGCATAGTTGGCCCAATTCTGGTTGGTGGCCTTCAAAGCTATACACATTCATTTGTTGCAGGTGTTTATTCCATGGCTGTCTTCGTCCTTCTTGCAGGAATTGTTGTATTAATGGTCAGGCATTCAAGATAATAAATTATTTTTTATTTTTATAAATTTCTTATTTTGAAGGTTTTATTTTTTATAATATTTAGTCCCATCAAGTTTTTCAATGTCCTTTTTATAGCTATACATGAATATTATCTCCAGAAGCACAAATGCAGCAATGAATGATATTAAATCCATAACGTTGATTATTATTGCCATTACTTTAATTATTGATAGAATAAATCTTAATGCGAGAATTATTACCGAAAAAATAATTAATGTTTTTCTATGAATCCATAGAAATCTTGAATAATCCTTTTTATTAAGTGCCGTCATAATTATTATAATAACATCAAATTAAATAAATAGTTTGTTTTATTATATTGTTTTGCGGTAAAAGGTTTAATAATAATATATTTATAAGCCTTTAATAATGAGCCTGATTTAAATGGAAAAATCTAAAAATTACCCATTTGGGAGAATTATAATTCCGACATTTTTGTCATTCTATTTGAATTCATCAATAAGGTATTTTATTCCGGCCATTTTACCGTTTATTATTTTAAATCTTCATATAAGCGTACTGCTAGGGTCACTGCTTATTACATCATACTGGGCAGGTTACACGGCCTTTCAAATTCCATCAGGTATGCTATCTGATAAATTTGGGCTGTCGCTTACATCAAAGCTTTCATTTTCAATGATTTTCATACTTTTTATACTGCTTTACTTTTTTATTAATAATTATTTATCGTTAATGATTATACAATTTTTCCTTGGAATTTTTTCAGCATCACTTTACGTCTCGGATGCCTCACTTGTACAGGCATGGACACCCAGAAAGGAGAGAACCACCGCAATTGGTATATATCAAACAGCATATTTTGTTGGCGCATCCATAGGGGAATTTATTACAATTGAGGCTTTAAATATAACATTCAAATTACCATTTTACATAATTTTTGGCTTTCTTGCAGCAGTTCTTTTAATAGATTTGACCTTTATTAAGGAGCCCGAGGTAAGAAAAAAAAGCAAAAAACAAAAGATTTCTAAGGATATTATTTATGTAACATTTATAAGGTTTGCTGCAGGTTTTTCCTATTTGGGATTTTTATCATTGTACTCAACGTTTATAGTCTATTCCGGAATCGCATCAGGCTCAAACCTTTTTCTTTATACATGGATACCGTCAATAGGTGGCATCATAACATCGCCACTTGGTGGAAGGATATCGAAAAGGTTCAAAAACGGCAGGCCATTAATAGCAGCAGTCACAGTTTTATTCCTCGGTGCCATAATTATATCAACTGCATTTATTAAGGGATATCTGGTAATTCTGCCTTCATTTCTGGCAGGATTCAGCTATGGATTGTATGCAGGGCCATCAATGGGTATGGCATCAGATGTAAGTGGTGGTGACAGGAATCTGGCATCTGCAAGCGGAATTATTAACTTCAGTTCGCAGGTTGGAGGGAGCATATCTCCATTTGTAATAGGATACCTTTTTTCAGTATATGGCACATTTTCAGTTCCATTTATTACTCTTGGAATAATATCAATAATTTTTATTATACCTGTTCTTTTTAAGATAAAAAAATCATCCATAGGGGACGAGGCATTAAATGAATAAAATTTTAGGTTTTTGTTGCGACACCATTATTATTTACCGAAATTCTATCCTTTAATCCAGTTTTTGTCAGCCAGGCCATGGATTTTAGAAATCCACCCACGGTATTCAGGTTGATGTTTGAAAATACCTGTGAGCTCTTTCCGTGTGTTATGTACAGTTTATAAAATATGTCATCCAGATGGGAAAATACGGAATCCACCATTCTGTCAGATAAATACCTTAGAACAGGGTTCATTGATCTGGCCATGACCGGTATCAAATCCTTTATGACCCCAAAGTCATACTTCCATGACATATATAAGAGCTCCCAGTAACCAGATGGTAGTTTTTCCATGTATGGAAATGGATTATTGTGTATATGTGAACTTGTCATAGGTATAACCGGCAGTGGGAAAATAAAGGCCTTAAACTGGTTATCTATGATTGAATTTACAATATCCATGCTCTGTTTTAAGTCATTTTCATCCTCCTCCGGATATCCAATTGTCATGGTATAGCATGGGTAAATATATGCCTCATTCATAATTTTGGTTGCCCTTACAATAACAGATTTCCAGTCCTCTGGCCTCCAGGGAAATGGCTTTGCATTCATGTATTTATGCATTATTTTTACAGAACCTGTTTCAAGGCCCACCACGGGTGCCTCCGCCCCGTATTCCTTTAGGTTTGATATATCTGACATTTCATATACTGTATCAGGGTCACTAAGAACTGCAGGTGCTGAAATATGAGGGAATAAAACGTATCTTGCTCCCATTGATTTCATTGTTTTAAAAAGTTCTATGATTGCATCATGGTTTACCCTTAATTTTTGCTGGCCATATAACAGTATATCATCAGTTATTAATTCTATATCCTTTGCACCGCCATTTAATTCTATTTTAGCCTCCTTTTTTATATCCTCCAGGGGTATTGTTCTGTATGTTTCAGGTGTTATGGAACAGAACTGGCATCCCCTTGGGCAGCCGCGCGTAACCTGAACCTGTCCATACCGTGCAGGATGAACTATCGGTGGTATATCCTCAACCTTCGGCATTCTTCCAGTAATATTTTCCGGGAGTTTTTCCCCATTCAAAGCCTTTTTGACAATAAGAGGAAAATCAATCTCTGCCTCACCATTAAAAACTGTATCAACAAAATCAGGTTTTTTTAATCCTATCTGCCAGGCTGCCGGACCACCAACTATAACCTTGAAATTATATTTTGCCTTTAATGTTTTAACCTTTTTAGCAAGCTCCTCAAAATATACGGCATTCCAGCTTTCCTGCCCGCCAAAAAGCATTGTTAGCTTAAATGTTACAGGGCTCAATCCATAGGGATCATGAACATTTATACCAAGAACCTTTGTATTTTCATCTATAAATTTTTCAATGTCATCAGGCGGGGATATTTTCACATCATTAAAATTATTCTTCAAAAGTATGGCCTCAAGTTTCCTTAATGAGTATGGCACAAAACTGTCTATTTTTTCAGGATTACCAGGTCTTTTTGAAAATATGGCATTCATTAAGGCCTTTGGAACAATGTTATGCGGAAGACATGAAACGTAGCCAAAAACCTGCACACCTCCGTAATTCGAAAACGTTCCGCGATCCGAGGTTAGAACTATCTGGCTCATAATTATAAATTATTTGTAAATATTTAAATTTTTGTTATAAATCCAAATGAATTTATATATTAACATATTTTTGAGAACATTATAATGATATAAATGTATAATTAGAGATAACTTATAGGTTAATTATTTAAAACTATATAATTTTGTAAATCATATTTCTCAAAAAGAA
>NZ_LKBG01000286.1 GCF_001402945.1 Acidiplasma aeolicum | reverse complement strand
ATGAGTTAACATTAATATGCCTCAATGGCTCAATGGTCATTGGTGTTTTAACATTGCAGAGGGGGCTTTATAAAAAAAACAGGCATACCGCCAATCTGGGCATAGCAATTAGATCTGGATACAGGCATATGAAGATAGGTACAAGGTTAATTCTTGAGGCACTGAAATGGGCAAAAAAGGAGGGCATAAAAAAGGTAAATCTGGAGGTATTTTCAACAAATGTAAATGCCATAAAGGCCTACAGAAAAATCGGATTTGAATACGAGGGCGTCAGAAAAAATCAGTTTATAATAGACAATAAATACGTTGATGATGTATTAATGACCTTTTTTACCGATACGCTGAATGAAAATTGATGGCATCCTGAAAAACATAAAAATTTAAATGTGGTTTTTGTATTGCGCATTTTATGTGGAAAAAAGCCTGTAAAACACTGTTAATAAAATATCTTTCAGTTTTTATAGGCGTTACTCTTGTGCTTTTTATTATTGAAAAATTAATTCCGTCTTCATATATCTATGCAGATTATAACTCATTGTCCAGCGCAAATAACATTCTTGGATTAAACAAGCCTCTTTTTATACAGTATTTCTATTTTATATATGATTTAATAACATTAAGGCTCGGAAATACATCCAATTTGATATATTCTGGGAGTACCCATACAGGTATAATGGAAATGCTGCCTGAAACACTTTTTTTAATAATTCTGGCATTTATTGTTATACTTGTAATTTCATATAAAATAGGCTTCTTCCTTGGATTCAGATCCATGAAAGATCAGAGACTTGATATAAATATTTTTCCTGTAACTGTTTTATATTTTATTTTACCAATAGTTTTTATAGGTATACTTTCTGGGGTATATAGAATATTACCATACAGATATATAATGCCTGAATACTATGCAGCAAAATATTCATGGGTTATCTATGCAAACAACGGTATAATAATAACAAGGCCAACAGATATTATACTTTTTGATGCGATTATACATGGATCATTAGGATTCCTTTACTATTATTTATTAAGGTTTGTAATGCCGTTTGTCTCAATTATTATACCGGTGGCATTGTATCTTACCATATTTATTAAGAGGCTTACAACAATTGAATACAAAAAAAAATATGTTAGGATCAGAATTTTAAAAAATGTTGATGATGATAATTTTATTTATCATATTAAGAGAAATATAAGGTATATTATGCTTCATGAGTACAAAACAATCTTCGGAATTTATTTAAGTGGAATTATAATAGTTACATACATTTTTTCATACATGAATCTTGGTGAATTTTTTATATATTCAATAATTGATTTTCCTTCGGGATTGATGGGCATGCTTGGTTCAGCTTTCATATTCTCTTCAATGGTTATTGTGTTTAATTTAATGATGGATATAATGATACTTGGGGGCACAAAAAATGCAGAGGAATATTAGAAACTGGAACCTTGAACTTATTGTATTTCTTGCAGTATTCTTACTTTATATTATTTTTTACATTCTTGATGAATTATATCCCTATTATCTTGGTGTTAAAAGTATATACAGCCTTATTGAATTTAGTTACAATAAAACTTTATTTCCAAGCCCGCCAAAATTTTCTGATGGATGGCACTATTATTTTGGTACCTCAATATTTGGAATAAATTTACTTCCGGCAATGCTGGCCACGCTAAAACTGGATTTAACTTTAACATTTTCCTCGGTTTTTCTTGCCCTTTTAATAGGATTTATAATTTCCTTCCCCGGTTATTATTTAAGAAATAGGATTTATAGTAAAATAATAGGACTCTTTAATTTATCCCTATTCAGCATGCCTTATATGGTGTTCATATTAATATTAATGTACATTATAAGGCCGTCAATTTATGGCATAATAATAGGTGCAGGAATTTCATGGTTTCCATTTTATATCAGGCGCCTGATTAATCTTAAAAGACCTGATGGAAATTTAATATATTTAATAAAATATGTCTTTAAAAAATTGATTCCATATATATTTTCAGATATTGGAACAATGTATGCAATTATTAATTTAATTTTATTTTTTGGTATTTATACAGGCAATTTTTTGCTGGTTAATCTTGGTACATTAATGTATATTAACGGCAACGGAATTACTTATTTATCCATTGGGATGTGGTGGGTTGAAATGTTTCCAGTTATTTTTCTGTCATTATTCGTTCTTTCTGCCCACGGGTTAGGCTATGGCATCAGGAGGTCCGGAATCTATGGAAAGGAATAATCCTGTTATTAAATTCAATAACTTCTCGGCTATTAATAATAAAAACCTTAGACTATACGGATTAAACCATGAAATAATGGATAATGAAAGCGTACTTCTAATCTTTAATGATGAGAGAAAGGATCTGTTTATGTCCATTTTTTATCTTAATGCCGATGAAAATATTAAAGTATCAGGAACAATGGAAATTCTCGGTGAGGATGTCTCAGGTTTAATTAATAGAATTAAAAGATACAGCAAGAACGATAAAAATTTAATGGCCGCAGCATACTCGCTTAAAAATGTGTTTATAATACCTGAACACGCATGCGAACTGTTTGATAAAACCTTAAAAATTAAGGATCAAATAATAGATTTTATACCATATTCTGCAAGGGTAAGGATATTAAATGCTGTTTTAAGAAGGGAAACATTTTCTAGGGAGGATATTAAACTTTTAATGGATGGTTATAAAAAGTATCCTGATACTGAAAATTATCTTAGATACTGGGCAACAGAATACGGCGTTATTAATAAATTAAATGAAATAAAGAATGTACTTGAAAGATCAGAGGAGCCAGAAAATGAACTCATGGAGATTATGCTGCTCCAGAAAAAGGGCATAGATCTTGCAAATATAGTTGAATTAAGGGATTTCTATAGATTTAAGGATGATTATGTCAATATTTATTATAAAAAAAATTCTAAATATAATTACAGCTATGCAAGGGACAAGATTAGAATAGATATGGAGAAAAAAAATTTTAGATTTTTTAATCTTTTGCTCAGGATAAACAGGCATGGAATAGAACATGATCTTAACAGTGAAATAAACGCCTACATACTCGAATATTTAAAATATATTAATATAAAATCTGATACTTCAGAACTTAATAAATACCCCCATGAGGTGGACCCAGAACTGCTTAAGCATATACTGCTTGCTATTTATGCATTCTCCGATGTAAAATTACTTATTATTGAGGAACCTGGAGATGTGGATGGAAATTTACTAAAAAATGTAAATATATTATCAAAGACATTTAAATTTGCCACCCTGGCAGTGGCATCAGGACCAAGGGCTGTGATTCAATTTCCATGGGCATTCAATGATGTCTGCGTCATATATGCAGGCATGCCTGTGGAGAAAAATTCAACAGTAAAATTTAATAATGAGCAGCTGCACCCATTTTCCATGGATATGATGTCGGGAAGAGAAATAAGCAGGGAGGAGAACAGGGTTGGATGTCCATATTTCTGGAACTGCAAATATGCAATGGATATATGCAAGGACAATAAACCGGCATTCACAGATTATTACAACGGCAGGGTGGCATGCTTCCTATACTCGAGTTTAAAAGAAACTAATATAATGTATTAAATGTTATTATGTTATAATTTTTATTTAAAGAGTACCTAAAACCATAAATACTGGATCTATGAATATGTGTTATTGTTACATTTTCATTTGTGAATATATAAAGGTAGAGCATGCTGAGATTTTCCTGGGCATCGGTTATGTTCTTACTTGAATAATTAAATGTTAGTTTATTTATTGAGGCACTTAAATTTAACATAAGTTTGGTCTGATTTTTGTGGCTTTTATTGTACAGTCCTATGCTGAAACCGTTCTGATACATGTATGTTCCATTTTCTGGATTTCCAAGATAGCTAATTTTCTCGGTTAAATTCATATTTAAGGGTAAAAGTGATAGGTAAATAGGCATTGGATTATTACCATAAAATTCGTATGATTTCATTTTATCTCCTGTAACTGGAATTATTATTACCTTTAATCCTTTTATGACACCCTGCAAATTGTTAATATATCTAACAACCTCCGGGTCATTTATTATAGAATTGACAAATAATGGTATTTTTAATGTGGCGTTATTATAGAGAAATACACCACTTGAATTTTTTATATTATATTTATCACCGGCATTTAACACAAACTGATCCCACAGATGCTTGGAAAGTGTCAGGTTATTTCCTGGATATGCATTATAAAAAGCCTCCCTGACAGTTATATTTGAGAATAAATTATATGGCATATTAAAATAACCGTAGTTTCCAAGCATTGTTAGATTTACATTTGAATTAAAACTGTATATTTCGGAATATGTTACATTGCCCGATATTGAAATATTATTTATTGCACTGAACGCATTTGAATATTCATATGGCACAGAGGCCATCTGCAGTGCATTTAATCTTAATCCCTGCAGCCTGCCTGCCAGGGAAAGGCCGTAATATATTTTTATTATATCAAAATGCGGGATTGCATTATATTTTGTTCCCATGAAAAACGGGTTTCTTATAAGCGTGACAGCGTTTTTATTTAATGATAAAATTTCATAAGGGCCATCAGAGATGATGTGGTTTACAAAGTAACTGTAGTTTCCATCTTCATAGTTTGACCTGAATTTTTCTATTCCAGCGTTTGTAATATTTAGAACAGCACCATGCTGGATCATATAAGAGGCCGATGTAATAAATGCACCAGGAGATGTGAGTATTCTGTAAACTGTTTCATTGCTCATTGGATGGGTAAAATTTATTGTAACAGTGTTTGATGTATTGCTATACGATATTGCGTTCTTTATATTATTATATGTTACATTTGTATAATAGTTCCCAGGGATTACGTACTGAGCAAGCAGCCATCCTGGTGATTGGGGTGTTACATTGTCAAGGATTATGTCAGTTACAAGTGAATAATAAACATCATAGGCATTTACAGTTTCACCATTCTGAAACTTAAATGAATTTGATATTTTAAATATAAAGGTTTTGTTATCATTTTTTATTTCTGGGTAATCTGCTATATTTGGATAATACTTGCCTGAGGTCTGATTATAATAAAATAGGAATTCCTCGGTGTTCATTAAAATCTGCATATCCCCAGACGTATATGCAGTTTCTGGATTAAGATTGTTATATGGTGATGATGAGGCAAATGCAATGTATGGCATGTTCTTATCTATATAAATATGTGGGATTTTGGATGTTATAATAACATCCAGAAAATATTTTGATGATATGATATCACTAACACTTCCCGATGATGAAACGTTTCCAGAATATGTAACAAGCTCCATTGTATAATTTCCTGGTGCAGTATGATTAAAATTAAAAATTAAATTTTTATATACATATGATTTTGAACTGTGATCAAAATATGTATTAATGTTAAAAGTTTTTATAATATTTCCATTTTTAAAAAGATAAAATGTTCCTGAAATAAGGCTGTAATTAGGATCATCAGGAGGTGTAAATGATCCCGATATATTCATATTAGTATTAGGATAAAAAATATTTGAGTCAGGATTTATGGGTGACCTTGAATAATTATACACTGACAATATGCCCTGTGCCGTATAATTTGAAAAATAGTTAGAAGATACATAAACCGGTATATAATAATCTGGAAATAAAATACCTGAGGTAAAGACTGCAAAATAATGTATATAATATATTCCTGGATTTGTATAAATATGGCTTATGGTGATGGCTGTACCGGATGTGCTTATATTTGAGTTTGTATTATCCCCCCAGAAAATTTTCACGTATTTTGGGGGCTGATTGAGTTTAATTGTAATATTATATGGTGTGCCGGTGCTTACATAGTTGCCTGCTGATGCAATGGAAGTTTCAGGTGCAATTGGATGCGGATGTAATGCCGAGAGTATTGAAAATGATGATATTAAAAGGATAATAATTACAATTATAGCATACCATTTCCTCTTGGATGATCTAACCCTCTGCGGAAAAACTTTTGGTTCCGGTATGTTATAATTCATTTTAGGCTTATTTTAATTAAAATATTTAACTTTTCTTAATAATTGGAATTGGTTGCATAATTAATTTGCCATAAATTTGATCCAAATATAAATCACATCCATTCAATCATATTTAAAATTAATTGACTTTTTTAAGATTAAAAAGATCAATTTTTATTCTAGACTTTAGAGAAAAATTACAATTTAAACCAATACCAAGATGATTAATAAAAAGGATATTAGTACTAGATAAAATTCATGAAACTGATTATTATGTTTAACTCTTGGATTTAAATTATTAATGTAGGGAAATTCGCTTTTAATTTTATCATCCTGTTTTAAAATCTCCAATGTTTGTACCTTTCCTGTTATATATGTTAATTTTGCTAATACAACACCTATAATATCATCAGGGTATATTGTTTGAGCATCAATAGACGCGTTATTATCACCCTTGGCAAAAATTTTATCCCCCATAATTTTAATTATTCTATGGGTTACAATTCCAGAATTATTCAGTGGTGAATATATGGCGGATGTTCTATATGTTATTATATCACCAATACTTAATTCTTCTATGCTGTTAACTCTCTTAATAATAAGAATATCTCCCCCCTCTATGACAGGGGTCATACTTTTTCCCCTCGCTATTACATAAATGAGGTCACCATCTATTTTACCTATTTCATTATTAGAATTAAATATTGAAAATAGTGAATATAACATAAAATAATTGGAGAAGGTACCAAATAATATTAAATACCAAATTGATGAGTGTATTGTTTTTGCACCAACTAAACCAAATAAAAATAAAGAGATGAAAAAATAAAGGCTAAAATATTCTAGAGGGGACATGAAAGTTCCCCTGAATAACTTAAAAATAATGATGAAATCAACCACCAGAATATATAAATCAATAAAATAGAAGGCCTTAAGCCATACAAACGTGATGTTCCTAGTAATCAATAAAACTTCAATAGGCCATGCAAACAGAAAACTCATAAGGGACATAATAAGTCCAGAAATGATGTATTTTAAATATTTTTTAGGGAATATAAATTGCTTATTTTCTTTAATTGATTCCAATACAAACATGAATAAAATAAAAGAGGAGGCAGCGGCTATTATTGTTCCAGAAATTTCCAGAATAGCGTTTGGTAAAATATAATTAAAATATCCGCTTATAATAGCGCCTGCCAGTACTGGCATTGTAATTATAGCCATGAAATACGAACCGGCGAAGGTTGGAATATATAGAAATGGGCCACCCAATATTATTAATGAAAGAAATGCTAGATTATGTAAAATTATGAAAGACGAAGTATTTTTATAGACAGCTACAGGCTTCAAAAATTTATCTGCATAGGGCTTACTTCCAACCATGCTGAAAAATAAAGGTTTATATATCAATGCTAATGCAGAAATCACAATGGTAAAGGAAAAAATAAAAATAAATAATAGGAGAGAGTATATAAAATATGTACCTAACTCCTTTTGGTTTTTAGAAAAGAACTTACCCTTAAAATATAAAATTATTGGAAGGAGTGGAAATAACTCCAGTAATGCATATAAAGGCTTTAAATATCCTGTTTTATAATAATTCATTGACAAAAAGCTTAGATACAGTACCAATGCAATAAATATTTCTCTTTTAATTGTGGAAGAAAGTATGAATATAGATGTATGAAAAAAGGCCACAAAAATTATGGCAAAATATAAAACTAAAAAATAATATAAAAAATAGGAATAAATGTCATAATTTAAGCTTTTTATTTTCTTAGTCATGCTGATGCACCTGATATTGAAGCCGGTATCATCCATCCCCAAAATCCCAAAACATCGAGAACGGTATACCTGATAAAAATTATTGTTGTTCCGTCAATAAAGGCTTCATATCCTGCTGTGCCCAGCAGATATTTTATTGCAAATCCTGCAGGAAAAACCAGAGCACTGAGAGATAACTCAGCTGAAGAAAGTGATATGTGATTAGTAAAATAAAGAGCTAAAATGGCGCTATTTCCGTACAAATTTATACCACTTAATGTAATTGCCAACAAAGCAGTAAAAGATGAAAACAACACCGCAATGCCAATCCATCTATAGCTTCTATTTTTAGTCGTATAGTTATTCATAAATATTATAATAAATAATTGTATATATATCGATACTATTATTAATAAATAATTTATAAATAAATCTATTAGAAATAAATCCACGTATTTATATAAATGAATTTCTAGTAATCTTGTTCTGGTTTCTGTTAACCATGTTAACAAACACCTATAGATCTAATCTTTTTGATGCTAAAACTTTCTTCATATAAACCAATAACTATATGCTGGCAAATGCCTCAGAGACTGCTTTTTTTATAAAAATTATATGATTCATTTAAATCAACACGCATTAATATTCACTGGAATATTTAAATTTTACATTAAAATTATACATACATTAAAAAAATTAATAAGATAATATATTATTGGTATTCATGGTTTTTAAAGCAGTTGTAATGGCTGGCGGAAAGGGTACAAGGCTCAGACCAATAACATATTCCATTCCAAAACCAATAATACCTGTGGCCGGAAAGGCATGCATGTCATATCTTCTTGACTCTTTCTACAGGGCCGGAATAAATGATGTCATAGTCACAACAGGTTACAAATTTGAGGCCCTTATTAAAAGTATAATTGAAACAAAAAATTCGGATCAGAGCATATTGTTTTCCGTTGAAAAAGAGCCGGCTGGTACGGCAGGCAGCATAAAATTAATATCCAATTTCATAGATGATACCTTTGTTGTTGGCAGCGGGGATATATTATCTGATTTTGATATAAAGGATATTATCAATTTCCATAAAAAGAATAATGCCAAAATTACCATAGTTTTAACAGAGGTTTCTGACCCAAGCCAGTTTGGGATAGTGGAGCTTAAGAATAATAAAATAACTAAATTTTTGGAAAAGCCATCAGAATCGGAAACATTCTCACATATAGCCAATACAGGCATATATGTTATTGAGCCCGAAATATTATCTTACATTAAAACAGTGCCCTATGATTTCGCACGTGACCTTTTTCCAAGATTATTAAGAAAAAACATTGAAATATATGGTTATGTTGGGAAGGGCATATGGCTTGATACGGGAAGGCCCAACGACCTTATAAGGGCAAATCAGATAATGGTGAATAAATATGGAAAGGAATACAATGATGAACTTATAAAGGGAAAAAACATAATAGAAACATCATCCAAATTTGATTCATGCCAGATCTATAACAGTTATATAGGGAACTCAATAAAAATTGACAGGGATGTTAAAATAAAGAGCTCGGCCATATATGATTTTGTTAATATAGAAAAAAATGTTGAGATAGAGAATTCAATATTAATGCCCAATGTAACAGTTAGAGAGAATTCAAAAATAAAGAATTCTGTGATAATGAGGGATTGTGTTATTGGCCAGGATTCAGAAATTGTGGACAGCATAATATCACCAGAACTGGAATTAAAGGGTAAATCAAGAATATATAACGTATCACTGGCATCAAAGATTATAGAAGATGATATATAAAGAATATATAAAGAAGTATTATTATAACAACTATTATCATGGATATATAAATCATTTTTTTATCATTACCAAAAATAATTGGTATGGGCCCAACCATTATGAGGCCACCAAATGAATTTTTTTTATTCTTATCCTCATTTATTACATTTTTATCCTGATTTAAATTCTGATAGATATCATTATTATAGTAATCATCGTATTTATTTTCATATTCATTCCTTAAGACAAATATAGGGGATATAAAAAGCATTATAAAACCTATAAAAATTAATAAAAATGGTATTATTGAAACAGGATTGGTACTTATAATAAATGGAAAAAAGAGAAATAATCCAACCTTATCTATGCCCAGCACGGCGAAAATTAATGATAGTATAAATCCGGAAATTATTAATAAAAATCCTACCTTGTAGGTTTTCATAATTACAGGAAACCAGCCTTTTGCAAAATTAAAAGATCCTCTGTGGTAAGCTGCTCTCCAGCCTTAAACTTCTCATAAAGCTCTGAGGCCTTTTCCTGAAGTTCAGATTCCTTTTCCTTCTTTTTGCTAACCTTTGTTTTATTTTTTATGGCATATATGGCCTTTTCCAGATCCCTTAAATCGTTCTTTGCCTTTATAAATGCGGCATGCTCCTTTTCTGATTCCTGACTGTATTTTACAAATAGTTCATGGTTCTCATCTGCTGTATGGCGTACCTCATCAAGCTCCTGAAGCATGGTATTGATCTCATCACTTAATTTCGAGATCTTTTCTGACATTTCCTCTATCTGCTTTTTATACTGCTCTCCAAGTGCTCTTTCCTCATTAATTTTATCAGTTAGCTCCTTTATGTCCTTATTTTTTAATAGTTCCTCCTCCCTGTTTGCCTTGGCCTTCCTGATTTCATTGTTAAGTCTTCTTATTTCCACTATAATTTTATTTTCTTCCTCCTTTGTAAGCTCTGTTGTCTGCTGCCTTTTTTCAAGATACTGGAGTTCCTTTTCCTTGGCCTTAATATCCTTAATATCCTTAATATCCAGTCCGGACGCTTCCCCGCTTTTAATTTCCCTGAGCTTCTTTTTAAGTTCTGATAGATTTTTATAATGCTCCTCCTTTTCTTCCCTTAAGGTTTTGATCTTCTCAATAAGGTCGTTTTTTTCAGCGATCTTAGCCTTGGCCTGCTCCCTCATTTCATGGGTTTTCTGATTAAGTTCGTCCCGGATCTTGGCATATTTTTGCGCCTGTGCATTAGCCTCATCTCGCTTTTTAATGTGTGATTCAACCTCTTCCCGGATTGATTCTCTCTTTGTTTCAAAATCTTCTAAAAGATCGGTCATGATAACACTTCGACAGTCTTTTTACTGCAAGATTATTTTAAACATCTTACAGTTCCAAGATTTGTATTTAAAAAGACTATATAAGTATTCCTATAATTAACTTCATTAATACACATTTAAATGCAAAATCTGTTATCACGAATATCCTTATTTATCCCAATATTTAAATTTATATTAATCTTATAATAAAAATATGAATTAATATAAAACCTCTAAATTATTAAAACTATCCCGGCAAGATACAAAATATAGATTATTATGCACGCAAAAACTAAGGATATTAAACTTGATAAATAATAAATTTTCAGTGCCCTTTTAATATCGTTGATATTGGGTTCCCTGCCAGATTCATTTATAATATACTCACCAACCTTTTCAAGCCTCACGTTTAATATTCCAGCCATTGAATTTATACTAAATCCGGCATTAACACTATCTGTTGAATTAATACCGGTTCTGAATTTTGATTTATAGCCAAGAATCATTGAGCTAATGAAAAAGATAATACACGAAAGCCTTGCAGGTATGTAGTTAATAATTGTGTCTGCTAGTGCAGTAAAATATCCAAATTTAATATTTTTTTTATCCTTATATGCCACCATTGAATCCATAGTATTTATGGCCCTGCATGCCAGTGCACCGGCCAGCCCGGTAAATGAGTAAAAAAAAATTGGGGTGAGGTAACCATCAACAAAGCCCTCGGCTATTGTTTCTATAGCGGCCGATGATATAAGACCCGGTGTCATATTCTCGGTACTGCGCCTGACAACAAGTGATGTACTTCTCCTGGCCATGTCAATATTGTTTAATTCCAGTGCATGAATAATTTTTAATATATGGTCATGCATGGATTTTACCGAAAATGTGGACTTCAAAATATAGATGGAAATTAAAAGATAAATTAAGATTGCATAGGGATTATTGAGGCGAAATATTAGAAATAGGATTGCTGAGGGAATTACATATAAAATAATGATAAATAAAAGAAATAAAAGCCCTGCAATTCTTTTCTGGCTTATTTTTCTAAAATAAATGGATGTAAAATCAATGATTTTTCCCAGAATCACAACCGGATGTATTTTTAATGGTGGTTCGCCAAGAAAAATATCATATATATAAGAAAATATCAGAATAATAATTGGAAACAATATAATTAGTGTCATAATATCAGTTCTTTAAGATATTTTTCATTTATGCCTGAAATTATGGACCTTGATATTGTATCTATGTTATTATTTAGTATGGAGTTATAATTCTGGAATTTTAATCCAAATAGATACTCCAGGAATTCAGTGTTTTCAAAGATCCCATGTATGTTTGTTCCAATTACGTTCTTATTGATTGAGCCCTCATAGCCCCCGCACAATTCATTTAAAGGGGCATCATTTTGATCATAAACTGATCCAAAATGTATTTCATATCCATTAAAAAATGATGTATTACCAAATAGTTTGGAATTTAGCCTGTATGTTACACCACGTGCAGTTTTCTTTTCATTGTAGTATGTTACAGCATCCAGTAAATTGAGACCGGTATATTCTGTTTGTTCTGATTCTATTCTATGTGGGTCCATTATTTTATTTCCAAGCATCTGGTATCCACCACATATGCCTATTATTATTGATTTTCCTGACATCTCCATTATTTTTTCATATATGCCATGATTTTTAATATATTCAAGGTCAGAGTATACAAGTTTCGATCCTGGCAGGACTATTATTTTTGCATCCAGAATATCATCAACATTATTTTTGTCAACATAATTATAACCTATACCAAATAAATATAATGGATCAAAATCGCTATAATTTTCCATGTGTGGATATTTTATTATGGCCACATTTCTGCTGTAAAGTTTTGAATTATTATAATTCATGGAATCCTCTCCTGGAAGATTTATGTTTGTATATTTAACTATGCCAATAATTTTTTTCCCGGTAAGTTCCTCTATTTTATTTATGCCTGTTTCAAGTATTGATGTATCACCCCGCATCTTATTTATTATTATATATTTTAATAGATCAGGTCTCTCCATTAATTTTACTGTACCATAAATGGAGGCAAAAACGCCACCGCGGTCTATGTCGGCAACAAGTATTGCAGGCGTGTTATAGATACCTGAAACAAAGGTATTGGCAAAATCACTGCCAAACATGTTAATCTCCGCGGGTGATCCGGCACCCTCGGCTATAATAATATCATAATGTTCAAGCAGATAGTCAAGGGATTTTTTAATAACATCCGGGGCATGCATTTTAAGATAATTAAAATATTCATTTAGTGGCATGGAACCTTTCGATTTTCCAAGTTCTATTAACTGTGATTTTCCTGAACCCTCTGGCTTAAGTATATACGGATTCATATGGACGTCTGGTTCAGTCCTTGCGGCCAGCGCCTGCAACCACTGAGCACGGGATATTTCCCCATCATTTCTTATGGATATTGAATTTAATGACATGTTTACAGCTTTAAATGGTGCGACTCTAAAGCCCAGGTCAGAGTAGTATCTGCATAGAGCCATGGCCACAGTGGTCTTACCTGAATCCGATGTTGTGCCAAGAACCTGTATTATTTTACTTATATAAATCACCCATGTATTCCTTTATCTTTGATATTAGCCTAACATTTTTATTCCTCCGTTTAACAGAAATTCTAATATAATTTGTTCCAAATTCCTTATAATCATCAAGAATCCTTATTAATATGCCGTTTGATTTTAAAAATTTATCAAGATCAAGTGTATTTATATGTTCGGGGGCCTTAAATGTTATATAATTTGCAACCGGTTTTCCAACAGGAGTGAAACCAAGCCCCAGCATCCTTTTAATAATATAATTTCTCTCAAGCGTAACCATCTCTGGAAGTCCTGCCAGATTATTATAATTAATTTTAGATATATATTTAAGTGATGCAGAGGACATACGCCATGGATCAAAATCATGTTCCATCATGATGATATTTTCAGGGGCTGATGCCACATAGGCGATTCTAAGACCGGGAATTGAAAAAGCCTTTGTTAATGACCTGCACACAAATAGATTGCCATATTTATTAATCAATGAAATTTCATTTAACGGCCTTTTTTCTGAAAAATATATAAATGATTCATCAAGAAAAACACGGGCGTTTTTTAACAAACTTATATTTAATATTGCATTCATAACATTGGCTTCCATTAATTCTCCGGTTGGGCTTGATGGATACACAATAAATATTGAGTTAAAATTATAATTTTTTAAAATGTATGGATTTTTTTGAATCACATATAAAGGAATCTCAACTTTTTTGGAGTTTGATCTTGCATATAAATATTCATTGAATGTGGGGGTTATAATAATTATATTGCCTGATGAAAGCAGCATAATTCTATGGATAAAATATGTCAATCCTGGGACAATTAATATATTATCTTTTTTAAATTCCCCTCCTGATATGTAATTTTTATAATATTCATAATCTGTGTCAGGATAATTTTCAATGCATTCCCTACCCATGGTAATCTCGGGTAATTTAATAAAATCATTCATGCTAGAGGAAAAATCAATGATTGATTTTATGTTAAAACCGTTTTCCCTTGCAGTTTCATGGACCCTGCCACCGTGCATCATTGTTAATATTTATTAAATTATTTAATTTTATTATAAATGAAATGCCTTATAATATTAATGTATAAAATTTAACTTTATAATAACTGCATCTAAATTTTTGGGTCCTAAAAATTCATTTTAGTTTTATTACAATTTTTTTCAGGAAAAGTTTATGGTAAGGAATGCATAAAAAATGCATGATTATTCAGGGAAACAGCATAATAAATAAAATTGATAGAAATGATGATATAATATATGTTTTGCTTGCCGGTAGCACAGAGATATCAAAAATTCCGGGAATATCTGCCGCAGGTGAAAACTCTGAGCTCACGTTTTTGACACCGGTTCTTGATTCAGAGATTATATATTCTGGAAAATGCATTTCCTATGATGTTATACCAATGACCGAAAACGGTATACCCACACCGTCAATAATAACAAGGGCGGCAAATTTGGTTTCGGGTGTTGATATTTTGATAGTTGATGCTGGATTTTATGAATCACCAAAGATTCCATATTTACATACAAAACTTGGGCCTGCAAATGACCCAAGAAAACAGGAGGCACTTACCAAATATGATGTGGCAGTTGAAACAGGCAGGTATATTGGCAGGATGCTGGATAAAAAATATAAGTATATTGTTCTTGCTGAAAGCGTTCCCGGCGGGACAACAACAGCATACATGGTTCTTAGATCGCTTGGTTATGATTATATGACCAGCAGTTCAATGAAATCCGGGCCTGATCAGTTAAAGAGGAAGGTTGCAGATGAGGCCTTTCAGCGATATAAACCTGTTAATAATGCAATGGATTCAATGATACAGTATGGTGATTACATGATGGCACTTGCCACAGGCATATCAGGGGCTGTAAGAAATTCAACAATAATGTATGCCGGAGGCACACAGATGGCGTGCGTTTATCTCCTTGATAAAATAATAAACAAATCTCATGAGAAAAGATATATATTTACAACAGGTTATATAATTAATGACCGTGGCGATTTATTAAGTGATATTGCAGGCGGTAACATAATATATGCAAAAACCAATTTTTCCGGAATACAGGGTCTTGATTATTATGAACAGGGATATGTTAAGGAAGGTACCGGTTTTGGTGCTGCCTTTGGAATTGCATATGTTATAAATAAAAATGAAAATTTAATATATGATGAGATCAAAAAGGTGTATAATTCATTTTTATGAGATCCTGTTTTTAAAAAATTCGCTAAAAAATGAATCGGTGGACATTGAGATAAATCTGGATATTATACCACCGCGTGGGGTTAAATCCTTAATGCCAATACCAGATTTGATTCTGTTTTTCATATCGTTTATACATGCCTCCGTATCACCTATCTCATCTATTAAGGATAATTCCTTTGCCCTTGATGATGAAAATACAAGACCGGTGGCAACATCATCTATATTTTTGATGTTTCTTCTTGATTTAACCTCATCCCTGAACCTTTTAAAAACGTCCTGCATTATTTCATAGTATATGTTTTGTTCCTCATCTGTCATGGGCCTGAATGGCGAGTTCATATCCTTATATTTTCCTATTTTTGTTATCCTTGGCCTAATACCGGCAGCACTTAGGAACTCGGATACATCTGCTGATATGCTTATAACACCTATGGATCCAACTATTGATGTGGGCATGGCAAAAATTTTTTCAGATGCGCACGCAAGCCAGTAGGCACCAGAGGCGCCAGTCCCAAGAATTGATGAATAAACAGGTTTTTTTTCTGCTATTTTTCTTAGCTTATTATAAATTATTTCTGTTGAATTTGCATCCCCGCCACCGGAATTAATTATGAGAATCAAACCCCTAACCTTGTTTTTATTATACACATAATCCAGTACCGGCATTATTCTGGAAACCATATTCTGATTTATTGTTCCGTTTATATTTAATGTTGCAATGTACATAATCAATTAATGAACATAACATATTAAATTTATTGTTAAAATGTTTTATATATTTTTAATTCTCATAATTTTGTGGCCTCATCATTAAATTTTTTTATGGCCCCAATGGGATCTGGAGAATCATATATTGATCTGCCTATAATAATATAATCTGCGCCCGCCATAATTGCAGATATGATATTACCCCCCTGGGCCCCAACACCAGGTGCTATGATCTTAATATCCCCAGAAATATCCCTTATTTTTTTAAGCCTGTCCGGACGGTTTGCCGGAGCCACAAGCCCAAAAACTCCAGCCTTTAATGAATCATCCACGAGCTTATCATATACATTATCTATATATGATTCCTGGGACATTGAAACAACCGAAAAAACCTTCATCTGGCCTGCAGATTTTACAACCGCCCTTAATGATTTTATGCCTGTAAATGCATGTGATATAATACCCCATGCACCATACTGTGCAACCTTTTCTGTAATCAGTTTGTCGGTGTTTTCCACATCAGCCAGCTTAAAATCACATATTATCTTTGAATATTTTGAAAGCTCAGATATTATTTTTATGCCGTTTTCAAGTATGATTGGCCAGTTAACTTTTATGGCGAAAACCTGATCTGCCAGATTTTTAGCCAGCTCTATTCCAGTATCTCGGTCATACACATCCAGTGCAAAAATAATTTTGCTGTCTTCCATTGTTGGTAAGTCCATTAAGACATATTAAGGTTAATTGTATAAAAAGATTAAATTGTATAAAAAGATTAAAAATACATACTATAATAAACCTATATGGGAATCAGGGAAACGCTTCTGGAATCTGGAGCTGTTAAGTTTGGCTATTTTGTCCTCACATCAGGTAAAAAATCTGATTATTATGTTGACATTAAGGAGGCATCAACAAGGCCAGAAATACTTAATGCCATGGCAGATGCAATATCGTTAAAAATATCTGCAAAAAAGATTGCAGGCATGGAGCTTGGTGCTGTTCCAATACTTGTGGCCACCGCACTGAAAACTAAAATAGATTATGTAATAATAAGGAAGACTGAAAGAACTCATGGCACAAATAAGAGATGGATAGGAGAAATTAACAATGGGGAAAAAATAGATGTTATAGATGATGTTGCAACAACAGGCGGTTCTATTTTAAAATCTGTGGAGATATTAAGAAGCCATGGTGCTGTGGTGGAAAATGCCATATGTGTTGTTGACCGTGAGGAGGGCGCAAAAGAATTTTTAAAAGAAAACGGTATAAATCTAATACCTGTTATAACTGTATCTCAACTAAGATAGTGTATCATCTATTCTTCCTATTTCTATTGATGTTGTTGCATTTCCAACAAGTATTCCACTGGAATTGGTTATAATGGATGCACCTATATAATAGCTTCCAAAATTGGCTGTTCCGGTGTTTACATTAACCCCAAAAAGATCTTTAAGTTTTTGTATTTCATCCTCACTGGATTCTGGGGATACAAGCATGCCCTTATCATTTAATACGGCAACAGCCCCAACAGTTTTAACCCCTGCAATTGTCGATTTTATAACCTCAACACCAAGTGTATCCTCAATCGCTTTTTCTGAGGATTCTGTAAATGATGGGTGTATTACCGCGGTTTTATCATTTGTAATTATGTTATTTCCAACGGCATTTAACCTGTCCTTTAAAAATAGTATATTTCTACCGTCAAGGTCAATACCCTGAAAATCTTCAGGCCCTGAAAGGCCTGACACAACTATGCCGTTTGAATTAAACGCAATCATTGTCCCAATAAGGCTAAAATTATTTATTATTATCCTCTTTGTTTCAACCTTAAGGGTATCCTGTATAACCTTTTCAATATCGTCATTCAGGTTTTTTGGGATAAATGCCATATCCTTAAATGATTTAACGTAAACGCCAATAAAATCACTGCCAAAAATTGATAATTTTTTAATCATAACTTTATATTTTATGGTAGGATGATTTCAGCGGTTCCATCCTCTAATTTTATTACCTTAAGGCTTATTTTTGTGGGTATGTGCTTTCTACCCCTGCTCCATAAGGCCTCATTAACCTTATTATCCACCCATATCATGCCCATATCAGATTTTGTGTATTTTGCAACCTGCTCCTTTATAATTTTAATTGCAGTGTCTGCCCTGCGGCTTCTGGATGAAAACCTTGCGGCCCTCAGGGATACATTTATTATCTGCTCATTTGTTAAATTCTGTTCCTCAACCATTATAAACACCTCAAAGCTTTAAATTGGACCTTCTCCAGTTTTTCCTTTTTGGGTTCTGTGTTACATGCCTGTCTGTTCTCAGCATGACCCAGCCAGGTACCCTTCTATTTGATTTTATTCTATTCATCAATCTTAACTTTTTGCCTAGTGGCTTATTTCTGCTCATTTTCATCTCCTCTCTATTTTTGTTTCATGCTGTGTGCCGGTTAATCTTAACAGGATGTTTTTTAACTCGGCATCGCTTATTACCCTGTTGATCCTGCCCATACTGGCAAGTTGAATTAACTGATTTTCGACATTATCAACAAGCTCGGGCTTAACAAGCCTCAATGTATTGAGCCTCTCCCTTGCCTCAGAAGAGAGTATCTGCCTCAATATTTGCTGCTTCCTTGCCTCCTCTTCCTGTGCCTGCCTCCGGCTCTCGCTTTCCATTGCCCTTTCCTGGGATTCTCTTTCGAGTTCGGCCAGTTTTCTTTGCCTTATTCGCTCCAGTTCATCATCGTCAGCAGACATTTACAACACCGGAATATAATATTATTATAACCTTGATAAATTTTATCATAAATATTTTTCTAGAACCTTGTTATTCTCAACAGCCTTTTTCATGGCGTCCCTTGATGCCTTATCAAGCAGTGCCTGGCCTGCCGGTGTGAGTACCCTGCCAGCCTTATCTTTTTTTAAATAGCCCATTGTCTCAAGGGCATGAAACATGTACCTTATAATGAACCTGCTGCTCTGTACAGGATGGTATCTTTTTGTACCCCTGTCCTGCCTGCTGCCATATTCCTGGCTCATCCTTGAAATTCCTATGTTCCCTTTTATATAAATTTTTCTTAGTATTGAGGCCAGTCTGGTATAATACCAGTCTGGCTGTGTCCATGATTTTTCCTTGCCCTTTCCATCCTTTAAGAACATAGTCCATTCTGGAATTTCAACATTCCTGGATTTAAATTCATTAACTATTTCCGAAATTAATGCCTCAGCTGGAACTTCCTTTACATTAACCATTTTATCACGATGTAGGTTTATTTATAAACTATTAATAATATTTTCGTATTTTAAATGTGCTGGTATTTAAAACTAATATTAATAATATAACAATATTAACAGGTAAATCCCAGTAAACATAATAATTAAGGGCGTGGGATACAAAATATGATAAGGCCATGCTTGAAACTACAGAAATTAATGCTATAATTATTGAAATAATAAAAAGCATGGCCATTGGGTATCTTCCAAATGAGTAATAATTAATGCTGGTAACCCCCTCTGGTAATTTTTTAATTAACCTTCTGATATTTATGGATAATATAACAAAAAACATAATAATAGCATTGGACCAGTCAAATATATATTCCAATATATGCCCGGGGGAGAAAATATCCATAACAAGCATATATATGGATATTAAAACAAAAAATATAATCATGCCAAATATTGTCTTATATTCTGATATTTGCCCTCTGCCAACAGGCAGCGAGTTTAAAATTTCTATGCCCTTTCCCTCAATAACAAGAAGGAATATTGAGTAAAATGCGGAGACTATAACTGTTAGATATATGATGGAAATAAAAATGCCCAGTGATATGCCACCGGTTTCCGGTTCAATGATTGCAAAGAAGAATGGGAGCACAAAAAGTATTGGCACAAATATGTATGTTAGATTTTGAATTTTTCTAAATGTTGTTTTAATATCCTTCTTTAAAAATGCAACATATAATTTATCCTTCTTTATGCCTGTTGATATTTTCTCAGAATTTTTCTGTTCCTCTGATGACATTAGCATATAGAAAAGTCTTCTTCTAATTTTATAATAGACAAAAATAAGAACGAATAAAAATATAAAAGATAATATAATTTCAAGAAACCTGATAATAAATCCGGATGAATAATTTAAATACACTATGTATTCAATGTTTATTGGAAATAAGAAATATTTTAAAACGGTGGGCAAACTGTTAAAAATAGTTGTCATTTCTGAAAAATAATTTGGATTTTCTAAAATTACATAGAATAATCCAAGAAGCAAAAATGTAAATGTGATTCTAATGAAATTCCTTATTGATGAATGTCTTGATGTCCTGGCACCCCTGTAAATAAATATAACTGTTGATATAATAAAACCAAGTATTAGTGACATAAACGAATAAAGTACACCAAGAACAATCGTCTGAATATCCCCTGTAAGTATGTAAAAATAAATTATTGATGGAACTATAACAAACATATATGACGATGAGTTATAAACAAACCATGAAATAAATGGAACGTTTTGATTTACAGTAACAGGAAGCGATTTTAATGGGGCCATGAGGTCATAGGCATATATTGTATTTATGAAATTTACAGAATTATAAATACCAAGCAAAAAAAGATAGGAAAACAATATGATTCCAAATGAGGCTATTGAATCTGGGCTCCTTTCACCAAAATACAATGAGTTAATTAAAAGTGAGAATAAAATAAATGTAAATGCATTCATTATATATGTGGATAGAATATTTCTAAAAAAATATCCCTGCTTATTTGCAGAATTTACCGCATTCTGAAATTTTGTTGTGTCCTTAACAGCCAGGTATCGCTGCTCCACTATAAGAAGCCTGCTTAGAAATAATTCAGTGTGCTTCATTATAAATCCTTCAATGAATTTAATAATGTATCAAGATCATTATCACCTGTCAATCTTAAAAATATTTCCTCAAGGTCCGTATTGTTTGATCCGGCCTCCTCCTTCAATTTTTCAAGAGATCCTGTACCTGCTATATTTCCGTTATAAAGTATTGATATTGTATCGCATACATTTTCTGCAATCTCCATAATATGCGTTGAGAATATTACCGTTCTTCCCTTGCTCGCAAAATCTCTTAAAAGCTCCTTTATTATTCTGGAAGACCTTGGGTCTAAACCATTCATACCCTCATCCATAACAAGAAGTTGCGGATCATGGATTAATGCAGAGATAATTGCAACCTTTTGTTTTGTACCAAATGATAATGACCCAATAAATTCATTCATATACTTTTCAATTTCAAGTGCTGATGAAAACGCATTTATGCGCTCCTTAAGAGTGGCGCTGTCTATATTAAAAACTGATCCTATAAAATTAAAAAATTCTATGGGTGTTAACGATTCATATAAAGCGGGGGTTTCCGGTATATATCCAAGAAACTTTTTAATACTGTCTGCACCGGTTACAGCATTTATTCCATTGACTGTAACAGACCCTGAGGTTGGAGGCAGGATCCCAGAGATTATTTTTAATAAAGTTGTCTTTCCCGATCCATTAGGGCCCAGTATGCCATAAATCTGACCGCCATCAATATCCAGTGTAATATTATTTATGGCCGTCGTATTTCCGTATTTTTTAACCAAATCCTTAATTTCTATAAAGCTCAATATGTTAAGTAAGCAAAAATATTATATATAATTTTACTGTTAAACTCTCTGGAGGCGTGAACGTTTAATTTATGAATCACCGTGATTAAGATTCCATGTGATGTATTTAACAATTAATAATGCGGGCAATTAAATACAAACCTTTGACCATTATAAGTTGTCCAGGAAATACAGAAAATTAGGCCATGAGGAGTTATGTTAAACCACTGTGGATGAATCAGGTATGCATAATAATGGTGGTCTGGCACCTCAATGGTTGAATAATTATTTTGACTTTTATTTTTCTAAATATTATTATACAGAATTATAATGAGGCTGCAATGTTTATTAACATAGAGGGCATCGATGGGTCTGGAAAAACAACGCTTGTAAATAATCTAAAAAATACATTTCCAGATTTTTATTACACGAGAGAACCAACAGATGGCTTTGACTATGCCGGTCTTGTACCCCTGGAAAATGAATATAACTCGATACTTGATTTTTTTCTGTTTACATATGATAGAATAAGGCATCAAAAGGAAATAAAGGAAAATATAAAAAATATAGTTATATCAGATAGATACATAGCGTCATCAATAGCCTATGAGGGGCCTCTAATAGAGAGATTTTTTTCAGGCATTGATGAAACAATTCAGTATCTTATGGATGTTTCAAGGCCTGTAAAATGCATGCCAGATGTGATTATTTATTTGGATGTAAAAATAGATACAGCATTGAAAAGAATAATAAATAATAGAAAAGTTTTAAAATACAGGGATGAGAAATTATCAGTTCTTGAGAAAAAAAATGTTCTGGGCTTTGTATCCACATATTATTTATATTTCCTCAAAAATATTAAAAAATTTACTGGCACGGATATAAGGGTCGAGTATATAGATGCAAACAGGCCTGAAAATATGGTTTTAAACGACACTATTAAAATAATAGAGAAATTATTATGATTTTATAATGTTGTTACTATTATCTCATCGTTTAAGATCATGATTGTATGCTCTGACTGTGCAATCATTGCCTTATTGTGTTCCTTTAACACGGGGAATCCGGAGATGTATCTGCTTAACATCATTTTTTTAATGTATTCCTTATAATCTGTTTTAATTTTTGCCAGCCATCTCTCAGCAAATGGAACTGTATTAAAATTTTTATATATTATCTCATTTTTGTCCCTGACCTTTGTATCATCGATTATATAAATATTTCCAAGCTGACCGTTATGTATTAATCCAAGCGCGGTGCTTGCAAATGGTTCTATGGCAATAACCTTCTCTGTTTTAATTGTTTCATCATTGCCATCATTATAGTTTGGTATAAATATTTCCGAGTGCAAATCATATCTGTTTATTCCATGACCACCAAGGTTTTTTACCGGCTTAAATCCGTATGATGTTATAACATTTTCTATTTCCTCACCTATTTTATAAATATTAACCATTGGCCTTAAGATTTTAATTGCAGCATTTAAGGCCTCCCTGGTTGAATCAATTAAATCTGAATAATTGCCGGTGTTGCCAACCTCAATGCTGGCTGCATTGTCTGATATATAACCGTCAATCATGGCTCCAAGATCAACCTTTACAAGATCGCCTGTTTTAAATTTCTTTTTATCGCCCTCGAATGGTGTGTAATGTGCGGCCTCATTATTTATTGACAAATTAACAGGAAAAGATGGTTCAGCACCATTATCCCTGATAAACTGCTCGGTTTTCTCTGCAACGTCATAAAAGAGTGCACCGGGTTCTATTAAGGTCTGCGCATATTCAAGTGCTTTCCTTCCGATTTTACCAGCCAGAAGCCACTTATTTTTAATCTCTGAATCCATAGTATCCTGTTTTTTATTTCAACATATATTATTAAGTTATCCAATTGATTGCATCTGTTTGGCCTTCCTATAATGCGGCATCACAAGTTTTAATCTTGTTACATTAGCCAACAGTTCAAGAGTATTATTAATATGACATTTAGGATAGAATTTGGAAAAGATTAAAAACTATTTAAATATTTTAAATTAAAATGAATCAGATGTACGCAAGGCAGGAGGCTTTAAAATTCATTGGCAGCACCGGACAGGGGCAACTGCTTCAGAAGACTGTGCTTGTAATTGGTCTCGGTGGAACAGGTAGTGCAGCAGCCAATCTATTTGCCCGGCTGGGTATAAAAAAGCTTATTATCATAGACAGGGATATCATAGAGATAAGCAATATCCATAGGCAGTTGCTTTATGATTATGATGATATTGGAAAGTACAAGGCAGAAACAGCATTTAAAAAAATTAAAAAAATCAATCCGTATCTTGATGTTGAGTATTATAATGAGACTTTTGATGCTTCAAAGGCATATCTGGTTGAGAAATCTGATCTTGTCTTTGATGGCACAGACAACATGACCACCAGATTTATTATAAATGATGCATGCATTAAATTTAACAAACCATGGATATTTACATCTGCAATTGAGATGTACGGGGAGATAAAGGCCATAATACCGGGAAGAACATCATGCTATGCATGCTATAATAATGATCCTGTTGAAATGCCATCATGTGCTGTTTCCGGAGTTTTAAGCCCGGTACCATCCGCAATTGCATCCATGGCCGTTACAATGGCAGTTAGGATAATGCTTGGAGGTTCTATTTCAGGGGACCTTTATTTTATTGATGCATTTAATACAGATATCACAAAAATAAATATTAAAAAAAATAAGGAGTGCAGGGCATGCAATTACAGGGATTTTAAATATCTTGGTGCATATTATTCTAACCTTGGAAAATCAATTTTATCATAATATTAATATTTTAATCAATTCACTGACAACCACTATTATAAACACCACACCAAGGAATCTGTAGATATACTTCTGGTCTATTTTATGGGCATAAATTGAAAAATAATAGCCTGAAATTAGGGCGATAACACCAATGATTATGGATGCCACATAATTTATATGCCCTATCCTGACATACCCAAGAGAACCCGACAGAGCGGATAAAAACATTGCAAGTGTGGCTGTTCCAACCATATCCTGGGCCCTCATGGAAAAAAGCAGTATTATTATAAGTATAAACATTATGCCACCGCTGGTTCCTATTACACCTGTAAGTATACCTATTGGTATGCTCAGTATAAATCCAAAAAGGAAGGAAAAGAACTTATTTAAATTCCATTTTTTTATTCCTTTTTTATTCATATTATATGATTTTCTAATGGAATAATACGCCATATATGCA
This sequence comes from Acidiplasma aeolicum, assembly GCF_001402945.1. GTDB lineage: Archaea > Thermoplasmatota > Thermoplasmata > Thermoplasmatales > Thermoplasmataceae > Acidiplasma > Acidiplasma aeolicum. Next base: position 2,500 of record NZ_LKBG01000286.1, on the reverse strand, counting down.
GCCATGGCAGTAAATATAATTTCCAGTGGGATGACCGGCAGTATATGGGCAATATTCGATCCTATCTGCGCACCGATTACGGCACCTATTCCCAAAATTATTCCGGCTGCCACATTAATGGTTTTCTTCTTAAAATATACATAAATAACAATCGTTGTGGTTATGACATCAACAAGAAGACTGGCGCCTATTGAGGTTTTAAAATTTATGCCCATAAATGATAGGGCCGGAACTACAACTATAACACCGCTGCTGCCGGTTATACCTGTTAGTGCCCCAACTGCAATACCAATGATGATTAAAATTATGTAAAAAATTAGATCCATTATTTGACATTAAAAAATCATTAAAAATCTATTTGATTTACTGATAGGATTAAATACCAATATATTTATACATTTTAAAAAATATGGTACTGTGGAAAATAATATTTATTATGTAATTGATACCTCAGCAATTTTATCAGGAAAGATTAACATTGCAGCCGGAAATCTCATATTTCCTGAAAGTGTGATTAATGAAATTCAGCATGGAAATATTAAATATTTGATTGATTCCATGGAAAACATAAGGGTTTATAGACCAGAAGAGGGGTATCTTAACATTGTTAAGGAGGCATCCAAAAAAACAGGGGATTATAATGTATTAAGCAGCACTGATATGGATATAATTGCACTGGCATTGCAGTTTAATGCCATAATAATCACTGATGATTATGCAATACAGAACGTTGCATCAAGGCTTAAAATAAAATATTCTGGTGCATCCATAAATGAAATAAAAAGGGAAATAAGATGGTTATACCGGTGTACCGGATGCCATAAAATTTATAATGAGGACATTAAAGAATGCCCTGTATGCGGGCATAAACTTAAAAGATTTACAAAAAAATTATAGATTTAATATTTTTTCTATCCTGTCCAGGATTTCCCTTATGTTTTCCTTATATTTTGTAAATTCTGAATAAATTATGTTTAAAAGCGGGTCCCATTCTATTAAATTTTCAGGCGGTAACAGTTTAACATTATAATTTGTTAAAAAACCCTTAACAATTTTATTTTCAGGTTCATAATTTACCCGTATGCCTGTAAATTTATCCTGCAGTATATCAAGTACCTCATAAACCACAGGCTGTATAATAAAAAGATGCTCAAAATATTTTCGTGATATCTCAACATGTGCAAATATTTTACCCTTATTTTTATGCTCAAATAACCTTAAATGAAGTTCCCATGGAAATTTTATTATCCTTGAAAGGCTGAATTTTTCACCCTTATAAAAGCTTGGAGTGGCATCAGAGAAACCGGCCTCAATTAAATGCAATGCAATATTTTTTGTCTGTTCAACAGGATACAGAATTGAAAAAATACTCTCATTGCCTATGTCATTTTTATTAACCTCATATAACTTTCCACCGGATGTTTTAACACCCCTGGGATATTTTACCTGTAATGGAGATAAATCCATTTATGTGTATAGCTTTATTATTGATTAGTTTACCGTTTTTAATAACAGGTAATTTATAATATCCTATGTCCTAATACAATATTTTCCGTTTTAATGGTTAAATATAAGATAATTAGAATATGTTTAAAATGAATAAAATTATTAAATTGTCTGACATTTATAGGCATGAATGAAAAAACTGTTTCCGAATCAGAGTCTGAGATGAGCAGGCTTGTTTTACCTGAGGATACTAATTCATTTGGAAATCTTTATGGTGGAAGGCTTGTGGAATGGATGGATAACATAGCAAGCATCACGGCATTTAAGCATGCAAGGTCAAAGGTTGTTACAGGCAGCATTGACAGCCTTTTCTTTTTATCACCTGTAAAACTTGGATATATAGTAAACATACATTCCAGAATTACCTATGTAACAAGATCCACCATGGAGGTGGAAATAACGGTGAAATCTGAGAACGTTGAAACTGCTGAGAATAAAATTACAACCAGGGCCTATTTTACCTATGTTGCCATAGATGACAGCGGGCATTCCATAGAGATTCCGGGGCTCAAAATTCAGGGTCCTGATGAGGAAAGGAGGTACCATGAGGGTGAATTAAGAAATAAGATGAGAATAGAACTATTGGAGGAGGCAAGAAAAAATTTGAACAAGTGATATCATGAATGGAAGCATATATGAAAGAGAGCTTTTAAACATACTTTCAGGAAATATTAAAACCATAGAAAAGATTGGTAAAAATCTTGATCCTGTTTCAAGGGATATTCTGTATTCATTAATATCAAAACCTTTCTATGTTTCCAGAACAGCAGGTTCATTTGGTGCAGATCTTATCTCCTTAAGGGATGATTACTCCATGGTTATTGAGGTAAAATCCTCCGAGAGGGAACAGCTTACGTTTAGTGAATCATCCGGAGTGAAACAGGAACAGGCCATAAAATTAAATAACAGGTGCATAAATTCTGGACTTTTCATTACATATGCATACAGATTAAAGGGGGTAAAGGGAGACCCATGGAGATTTTTCTCAATAGAA
>NZ_LKBG01000285.1 GCF_001402945.1 Acidiplasma aeolicum | reverse complement strand
ATGGGCCTGGCCGGATTCGAACCGGCGATCTTCTCCGTGTGAGGGAGACGTCATAGCCACTGGACTACAAGCCCATAAAACCATTATACCTTTCCATTATTTAAAAATTATACTATTATGGTGGTTTTATTGGCAGTGCTGTAAATGTGAGTATAAACATTACAAGTGAAAATATACCTATTGCAATATCCAGAGGCCTGATTTTTTCATAATCATTTAATGCAGGTGGATGCACAAGGCCCATAAAGATTACAAATAATGCAAGGAAAAGCCAGCCAAGATAGTCATAGGCTATGGTCAGATAAAATAAAAATCCAAGAAAAAGGTAGCTAACAATATACGCTTTTTTACCAAGAATCCCTCTTGCTATATGGCCACCATCAAGCTGGCCTGTCGGTATAAGATTTAGGGCTGTCGCAAACATGCCAACCCAAACTGCAAAAACCATTGGGAATAAAGGTTTATTTATGGGTTCAACAATGCCGAAAAGCCTGTATATTAACGGATAATTTAATATGAACGGTATGTAATGGCCAACTGGCCTGTATATTTTCTCAAGATACTGTGCAAGGAAGAGCAGGGGTAACGCAACAAGAAACCCTGCTATTGGACCGGCAGCTCCTATCTCTGCCATGGCCTTTCGGTTTGGCATCGGGTCCCTTAATGATACAAATGCACCAAAAGTTCCTATCTCATATGGAAATGGAATAAAAAACGGTAATGATGCGTTAACCTTATATCTGCGTGCCACAACATAATGTGCTGTTTCGTGTATGCCCAGTATCAGCATTAATGGAAGTGAAAAAAAGATAAATCCATACCATAGACTGTATAGTTCAGCATATGTCCCGGGCCTTACAAAGCTTCTGGCATATATAGAACCAACATAAATGGTTGAGGCCAGTGTTAATATGAGCAGTATTACATTTACATTATTGCTTTTATATTTTTCATCCGGTCTTATGGAAACTTCAACATAATGCTCCGCATCCTTAACAACAAACGGTATAAAACCCTCAGGAACTATTTTTTTTCTTAATTCATCAAATTGCCGGTCAAAATCAGGATTGTCGCTGTCAAAGAAATAAAATTTTATACTGACAGGATTTACCACAGCCTCATAATAGTTTATGTGCTCTTTAACAGTTGCAACAACGCCCTGCAACCTTTCATTTTGAACCTTCATAGTCGGAAACATAATTCACCAGCAATCAAATATTACAAATTCAATACAATAGATTATTTTTAATCATTATATGAATTTTTTTAAAAAATGATTTTATATAATTTTTCACCTGATTTTTAAAATTATTAATTCTTAATAAATATGATTATGGATAAAAGGCTGAATAATATCCACAGGAATAATAAAAGTATGCAAAAGTTTATGTTAAATTTGCGTTTAATGTAATCCAATGGATACATATTCAGATTTCCTGGAATTCTTAAATAAAAATAAAAACAATATTATAAAATCACTGGACCTTGAAAAGAATTCAGAATTTTACAGACTTTACCAGGAGGTTTTTGATAAAAATTTTATTGACTTTAATTTTAAGGGAAATATTAATGCTGATGTGGCTGCAACTGACAGCTCAGAGTTTGTAAGGACACTATACAACGGAAAGAGCATAATTATAATAAGGGCATACACAATATACGGTGAAAAATTTACCAAGGATTTTTTTATGGACACTGTTTACGTTGATCCATTAAAGTTAAGAAATTTTACAATACTTTTGATGGAAAACTCGGAACATTTATCCATAATAAAGTTGCTTGAAACTGAAAAACCTGAATATATATTTATTGACGGTTCATTTAAGGGTCGCATATCGCATTTAAATGAGGGCCTTGATATAGAAAATTATGATAATTTTATGGATATTTATTTTAAAAATCTTAAAAAAATGCTGCAAATGGCCTTTAAAAACAATGTTAGGTTAATATTTATATCCAAAAGCAATTATTCACAATCATTTAAGGAATTCCTGCTTGAGAACCTTAAGCCAGGCATGTACCCGGATGAAATTGTGAAAAAGGCTAAAAAGGAATATACAAATGACCATTTAATTATAAAATCCCTGGCGCATAGAACCGGCTATACCACACCATTGATATACAGGCAAAATTTTTCTGGAACAGATGTTAATTATATTTCATTTGATGTTCTTCCAAGGGCAGATGACCTGCCAATGAAGGTTCAGATCGTATCACAGGAATTAATGATGGAAACAAAAAATGCCAGCCCGTATAATCTTGACCAAAAAATTCTTGAACTAATATTTTATGGTTATACCTCATATAAGGTATATAATATATGGCTTTATGATGTTGATAAGAGGGTAAAATTTAGAAGTGATGAAATGGAAAATCTTTATATGAAAACATTTGAAAAAATTACAGGCATAACATTTTATGAAAGCAGGGGTGAGAGGCGTGCAAGACTTAGAGTATGAAATAGGCTTTACAGCCGGTAAAAATTCATCAGGACACTTCCAGTTTGTCATATCTGAAAATGCAGATATTAAAAAGTGGGAGTACGTTGGTCTTAACATAAACGGAAGCATCGTTATAGGCAGAATAGAGGATATTGTTTCGAAAAGCGATTTAATGGACGAATCAATTGATTACGAAAGCATAAAGAGGTATACTGAAAATAAAATAAATGATTCAACAAACATGAGTTATGTCAATGTTCTTGGCCGGCTTGAAAATGACAATCTTGTTCAATCCAGGGAAATAATAACCCCGGGATTAAAGGTATATAAACTATCATCAGGAATTTTAAAAAAGTTATTCTCATTTCCAGATGACGAGTCTTTATACATTGGCAACCTGCCAGATACTGGTGTGCCCGTATCAATAAATATAAAGGGAATGAGGCGTCATCTCGCAATTCTGGCACAGACCGGTGCGGGCAAGAGCCATACCGCATCTGTTATTATGGAGGAACTCTTAAAGAAGGGGGCATCAATAATAGTTCTGGACCCACATGCCGATTATGTTTTCATGAAAAAAGACAGGGATGGAAAAATTTACTCTGATAATATTGATGTATTTCGAACGCCGCTGAGCACCGGTAGATATTCAAGGGATGATATCGGAATTATAAAGGAATTTACAATCAGGTTTCAGGACCTTACAGCCGATGATATTAAGGGTATTATGGGAATTAAGGATAATTACACACAGATGTCACCATTAATCGATGATATTCTAAAGGCAATGAAGGGCAAAAAGGATTTAAACGATTTTATGAATACGGCCGAGAAGCTCCCACAGGATGATTACAGAAAAATTAAGGGGAGGCTGGTTTTTCTCGAGAAAATAAGGGAAATATTTTCGGATTACACAACAGGCATAAAGGATTATCTGGGCCCCGGAAAGATGTCCGTGCTCGATCTCTCGGGCATGGATCAGTACCTTGCAAATTATTTTTCATTCAGGATTTTAAGTGAAATTTATGATTCCAAAATATCATCTGAATTTAAATATCCTGTTTTTATCTTTGTTGAGGAGGCCCATAACTTTGTGCCGCCAAGGGTAAATAGCAACATAGCAGGGATGATCAAAAAAATAGCCGCAGAGGGTAGAAAATTTGGAATATTTTTAACAGTAATAACCCAGAGGCCTGGAAAAATAGACGCTGATGTTTTAAGCCAGTGTAATTCGCAGATTATATTGAGGGTTACAAATCCAATAGACCAGAACGCAATACTTCAAAGCAGTGAAAATATAACAGAATCATTAATGGAGGATCTGCCCTCACTAGATACAGGTGAGGCCATTATTGTCGGTGAAATAGTTAAAATGCCTGTAATTATAAAGGTCAGGGATAGGGAAACAAAGCCGGGAGGATCCGACATAGACATTATATCATTGCTAAAGGAGGCACGCGATGAGGTCAGAAAAATGAATAATCCTGATGAGATAAAAAAGAAAAATAAAAATCTCCTTGGTGATTTTTAATGGCCACATTTTTGCATTTATCTGATACGCATCTAGGTTATAAGGAATATATGATGGATGAACGCGAGAATGATTTTTATGAATCATTTAATGAGGCAATAGATATAGGGCTAAATGAGCATGTGGATTTTTTTGTCCATACCGGTGATCTTTTTGACACATGGTCGCCATCAAACAGGGCACTTAATGAATTTAAAAAGGCAGCACTGAAATTATATAACAATGGTAAGATTATGTACCTTATAATGGGAGACCACGACCGCCCGAAAAGGACCGATGAGATTGCCTCAAGGATTTTTGACTTTCTTGGCGTTAAATTACTTGGTATAAATTCAATAGAAAATATAAAGGTAAACTATTCAGGCGAGGACATCTTAATATCCGGCCTTTCCAATATGAAGGGATTAAGAAAAAATCTTATTGAGGAGGAGTATAAAAAAGGTAATGTTGCTGCAGGAGAATATAAAAATTCAATATTAATGTCCCACCAGGGCGTTTATCCATATTTCATATCAGAGGCCTGCGAGGTGGATTCATCACAGCTTCCCCAGAATTATAAATACCTTGCATTTGGGCATATACACGATTCAAATTTAATCGATGATAGATATCCTGTTTTCTCATATGCAGGTTCCACAGATTTAAACAGCACAAGTGAAATAAAACATTATCTAAAATATAAAAAGTCGGTAAATCTTGTTGAAATTACATCTGGAAATGTAAGCGTCCAGCAAATTAAGCTTAAATCAACAAGATATCAGAATATAATAGATTCAGATTTCATTAATTTTCAAAATGATCTAAAATCCATAGTTAATCAAAAAAGGGATAATGACAAAAAGCCGCTGATAACACTCACAATACATGGTTCAGGCGATAGAGACCTTGTCAGGAAACAGATAAAGGCTATTAATGATATAATAGTTCGTGGTCCACTTTTTGAGAAGGAAATTAAAAAAATAGTTGAAAAACCAAACATGAGCAAACTTCTTGATTATTTTAATGCATATTTTAATGATAAAAATACCGCTGAACTTGCTGATAAAATATTTGAAACGATCAAAAATGAGGATGTGGATTCTGCATATAAACTTATAAAGGATATAATGGGGATAGGCAATGATAATTGAATCAATTCATTTAAAAAATTTTTTATCTCACGAGGATAGTGAAATTAACTTTGACCCCGGGATAAATATTATTACGGGCAAAAACGGCGCAGGGAAGACAAGCATACTCGATGCCATGAAATTTGCACTTTTTTCAGACTCCAGAAACAATGAAAAAAACATAGAGATGATTAAAAAGGGTAAAAAAAACGCAGAGGTAACCATAACATTTAGAATCAACAATGATGAATATGAAATTTTTAGGTCACTTGGCATAAAGGGTTCAAAAAATTTGGAAAGGCTTTCATATGCCAAAAAAAATGGATTGTTAATAGCTGAAACATATGAGGGTGTAACATCTGAAATTTCAAAAATATTAAATGTGTCAAAGGATGTTTTTAAAAATTCTGTTTTTGTTGAACAGGGCCAGATGGATTCCCTGATCTCCGGAACCCCAAAGGAGAGAAAGCAGGTATTTAGTGATATAATTGGCCTAACATTATTGTCAAAAAATGCCGATAAGATAGGAAAAATTATTGGTATGCTAAGATCAGAATCTGAACAATATTTATCATCAGAATTAAAAATTGATACATATAAAGAAAATATAAAAAATCTTGAAAATGAAAATCAGAATATAGCAAGGGAACTTGAAGAAATGAAAAATACCGAACTGGCTTTAAAGGAAGAACTCAATGGTCTTGATAAAAATATAAAAGAGTTAAATGGTTTAAGGGAAAATATAAAGTTTTATGAAAAAAGAAGGGCAGACATTGAAAATAGCATTGAAAGAATTAAAAATGATATAAATAAACTCAACAATCAACTATCTGAATCTGCCAATTTAAGCATGGAAATTAAAAAAATAGAGGAAAATCCATATTATTCCATGAGGAAAATTATGGACGAATATTTTATTAAAAAAAGGGATTTGGAGAAACTTCAAAAGAGCATATCTGACATATCATCAAAAATTGAAACATATAATAAAAATATGGAGAATTTAAAGGCTGTTGAGCAGCGCCATAAAATATATGAAAGAAACAAAAAACTTCTGGATGAGAAAAAATCCCTGATGGCCCAAAATGAGGTAAATTTTAGGGAATATGAGCACATGCTTTACCGTATTGAACAGATAAAGAACCAGCAAAAATCCATGGTAATTCAGCTTAACAGTCTAAAGGCCAGGCTGGGAAACATAAATACAGATAATATTGAGGAGGAAAAATTAAGAATAGGAAACCACATGGAAGACCTTGAACGTGAGAAAATATCCATTAAAAAGGATGTTGCATCATTAAATAGGGATAATATTGAATTGCAGCAAAACATAAATACCCTGCAGGGAAAAAGCGTATGCCCCCTATGCGGGTCAAAATTAACAGATGACCATATTAAAAATATTTTAAATGAATATAATTTAAAAAGAAGTGAAAATTTTCAAAGGCTTAATAAACT
>NZ_LKBG01000284.1 GCF_001402945.1 Acidiplasma aeolicum | reverse complement strand
ATTCTATATCCTGATATCGGTCAGGTATAACATTTACCATTTCTTCTACAAGATTCATATATCATTAAAGTTAACAAAATGATAATTTTTTAGGTTTAGTTTAATCATAAAACTTTAAAATTTTTGTAATTATCATTTATATATAAAAAATTATTGAATAAACTTAAATTTGTGATGTAACTATTTGAGAAATAATGGCTTAATAAAACTACATTATTATGACGAATAAAATAAGCAGGTCTCAGTGAGGAAATTAATGTATATCATGGGTTGAACTATTTTTGGACATTTTATGTAATATTGTATATTAATTATGTTATTATATACCCAGAAATTTATTGATATTGTTATATATAATTCGAATTACATTAGAGATCGAGAAATTGTTCATGTAGCCGAGGCTAAATAAGGTTTTCATGATTTTTGACTATAATTTATCCAAAACTATTTAAGAAAATATTAATTTTAATTACATGAGCCTTAAATCCGAATTAACCTTGGATGTTATAGATACACATACAGAGGGTGAGCCCACACGTATAATTTTCTGGAATGACATACCTAAAAATCTACCAGACGCATTATCAGTAAGAAATTATTTTATCAAGCACTATGATTATATTAGAACAACATTATTGCAGGAACCAAGAGGGCATAAAGACCAGTTTGGTGCTGTATTGCTTCCTCCTGTAAATCCAGGAAGCAGCTATACGGTTATATATCCAACCACTCATTCTTATTTGGACATGTGCGGGCATGCCACAATAGGTGTAAGTACCGCACTTGTTGCCCTTGGATATGTTCAGTATGAGGGCAATGAAAAAATAATTACATATGATACTGTTGCAGGTACAGTCAAAGCAAAGGTAAAAATAGAGGATGGTGAGCCAGTTTCTGTATCCATAGTTGATGTAAAATCATATTTTGTAAAGAAAATAGATATAAATATTGATGGAAAAATTATACCTGTAAACATATCATACGGTGGCAATTTCTATGCCATAGTTGAATCTGATTCCATAGGAATTGATGTTAATACAGCAAACATAGGAAAACTTATGGAATATGGAAATATTATCAGAAAAAAATCAGAACAAACAATTATGAATATGTACCCTGAGGGCAAAAAAAATCTTGAGCCATTGGCAATGATCACAGATAGTAAACATGATTACCGTGCCTTTGTTACCTTTGGAGGTAACAGCTTCGACAGGTCCCCATGTGGTACAGGTACAGCAGCAAGGGCTGCATTGCTTGTCCATGATGGAAAACTCGATATAAATGGAAAATACACAAATGAATCCATAATTGGATCAAGATTTACATGCAAAATAATCTCATATGAAAAGGTTAACGGCAATATTATCATTGTACCTGAAATTACAGGAAGGGCATGGATTACACAGCTATGCAAAATTATAGTTAACCCTAAAGATCCATTAAAACATGGATTTCTTGTACAATAATGATCAAGGGCTATAGCCCATTTAAGTTTTCATTATTTATATAATGAATATAATAGATTTATATACGCTTATAAATAATTATTTAGCCATTCCAATATTCTGTAAAATATTATATTATCAATTTTTGCTATTATAAATTAAATTATTTTAATCTTTTAATTTCCCAAGATAACATGGCCTTAACGGAAAAACAAGTAAAATTAGCAGGATAAAAAGAACAAATATTAACATATAAAGTGTATAAATATGGCCAACAATATAGGCAAATCCAGTAATAATGGTTATCACCCCTATAAGCTAATAAGTAAGCAATGCTATGACTATTATTATAAGCGGAATATTAATCTTGTTTGAAATATATTTCATGCATTTCACCAATCTATTCAATTTTTATTTATAACTTATTAATAATTTTCTTTATCTTATATTTATGTTTTTATTTCTTTTGTTTGCGTACAATTTTTGTGATGAATATAACCAAAAAATAGAAGGTAAAAACATTAGTAAATTTCTTGTTAATGATAATTAAGGTCAATAATTTCAATGATTGTAAAATAATAATAGAAAAAGCATTCTATGATTATAATAATATAATACATTCCACATTAAATTATTATTCACCGTTGCAGTTTCTGGATAACTGGAATAATGGGATCATTTTAATAAAAATATCCAGAGGATTTTTAAAGAAGTGGAAAGGTGGTTGCATATGAAAGAGTAATTATTATAAGAGATCGATGTTAAATGTCTCATGAAATGGAAAAATTCCTACTTATAATCAGTATCAAATCTCAGTTGCATATGGGCATAACATATAAATCAGGAAATATTGCAAGCATTTTAAAAAGACTTAACACACAGTATTTTTTGCCAGCCATCCGGCGACAATTTGTCTGGAAGCAAGATAAGATAATTTATCTGTTAGATTTTATACTACGGTGATAGCCCATTAGCTAACTTCTCCTTTGGGAACTGGATGCTAAAAACTGATCTAAATAAGATGTCTATAAATTTCTGAAAGAAGGAGTCTATGGAGGAGTGAGAAATCAAAAGGCCAATGTCCACTGGTTAATACTTTAACTTAAATTTTGAGTATACTTTTTACAACTTCCAAAGTTTTTCCATAATCAATCCATTGTATATTTTTGGATATATCCTGAAGCTCTGGAGCGTTTAAATATAAATAATATGGCAGCATTGTATATTCTAAGGCTCCCAGATTTCCGACAAGTTTTTTCATTTTATTATAATAATCCAGGAATTTATCCTTATCGCCCTTCTTAATATACATAAAGCAGTAACTTCCATATGCATAAACAATGCCGCCTAAATATTTAACCTGCTCCTGTGTTGAAAGAGCCAGATCTGAGTATTTTAAGCTTGAAGAAAAATCACCTTTCATGGAACTGGCTATGGACATGGCAGCATAGGTTTTACCATATTCCACCGGTGCATTCAGGTTTTTATTTATATCAATTGATTTTTCTCCATATTCAAGTGCCTTATCTGGGTCGAGCCAGCAGTATGATTCTGCAAGGTTATTATATAATTTTCCCTGAAGTCCTAATATATTAAATTTTCTTGCGAGTTCCATTGCATTAATATATTTGCCAAGGGCATCATCAAGCATAAAATTAAATCTATAAATATGCCCCTCTATTCTAAGCGTCTCTGCAAATAATATTGAATTAACATTACCTTCAGTACATGCAGATTCAAGAACTCCCAATGCATCAGAAAATTTGCCAAACAGGAATGTGAGATCACCTATTTGATTCTGGCATTTAAGATAAAGCTCCTTATCACTGCCGTTATTATTCTTTTCAGAGATTTCAATAAACAGTTTAAGTGCATCTGAATATCTGCCCATAACCCTTAGTGTATCTGCCTTAAAATATGATATATAATCTTTATAATTACCAAATAATGCATTTTCTGTATTGATGCTCTCAAGCATTTTAATGCTATTCTCCAGCCGGCCGGTTCTTCTAAGATAAACAGCAAATAAGAACTGAATACGTTCATCCTGAGGGCGTTTTTTAAGAATTTGACCCGATATTGCGCCAACAGTATTCCAGTATCCGGCATCAATGAGATATATGGAAAGTTCAATAAACTTTTCACCAACGGCAATGGAAGGTTCAGGCAAATAAGAAAGAAGGTTCATAACGTTGGGGTAAAAAACCACCATGGATTCATATGGTATACTTTTTTTATTATCATTAAGATAATTTATAATGCCTGAAAAAATTTTATCCATAATCATGGATTTGCCGCTCACTGTGGGATTGTTTATAACATATTCATAAAAATTATCATGCACTTTGTATATTCCATCAAGGTTCTCAACCTTTAATACAAATGAATGGTCTGTTATTTCCTCAAAATCTGATAAGGCTATTGGTATATTTAACTCCCTTATGAGAATTTCAAAAATATTAAAATTGAAAAAATGAATGTAAGATAATGCCGTGAACAGTGTTCTTTCATCCTCCGAAAGGTGTGAAAGAAACCTCGGGATGATTTCATTTGTGGGAATTAAAAAATCGTATGCAGATAAACTGTTATTTTTATTCCTCAAATAAATTTCAACACAGAGGTCTAAATAAAGAGGAAGACCACGGCTGCTCTCTATTATGGATTTTCTGATGGATTCATCTGGAATTGGCACAGACCTAAGAAAATAGTCTGAATCCTGATCACTGAGATAATCGAGTATGTGCTGATCAAGTATTTCATTCCATGATGGGTCCTTTTGCTCCCATTTTATATACTCCCTGCTCCCTATCACAAATAATGTTTTTTCAGAGGATAATAAAAGTTCTTGTATAAATTCATCCGGATCACCATTTGATAGCTGAAAAGTCTGGCGCCTGTATAATGATTCATATGAATCAAGAAATATTGAGAACATCGAATTTTTATTTTTGGCCGCCACTGAAATATCTATTCCAAGAAGGTGTGGAAGCCTTTCAGATAGTTCCTCGGGATTCCTTTTGCATGAATCAATGGCCTCAATTTCATTATGATATTCCTTAAACTGTATTGAGTACTTTTCCCTGAGCTTTATGGCAATTTTATCTATAAGCCCCACAGGAATGTGTATTGCCTCAAGGATGTCACCTGTTATATCCCAAATAACGCTATTTTTAGGTATAAACTCCTTAATCTGATCGGCATTTTTTCCAATAGAGGACATGTATTTGACCATGCCATAATCAAAGAGGACACATGGGAACTTTATCTGTTTTCTAAGGCCCATCAGAACCGTTGACGGTGAATTATACTCATTTACATCCATGCTGGCAAATATAATATTCACTGCCGTTCCATTAATGTTATTTCTTTTCTCCAGATCTGACATTAGTTCTGATATAAGCCGGGTTTTACCGATCCCGCCCACACCATAATACACTAGGGCCTTTCTGGTTATACTGCCTGCGGCTATTGCATCAATCCATTTATTAAAGGCCCTGAAAGGCTCTATCCTGTCAGTAAATTTTTTAATGGCCTGCTGTGTTTTTCTTGAAAACCTGCTTTCAGGCATTGGATTCACCCCCGTTCATTAATGCATACATTGTGCTGTACACCATTTTCCAATATTCCTCATTGCCCTTTCCTGATAAAAGCACCTGATATAAGGCATCAACTAGGCCATAATAATGGGCAAGGAGTCTGTTATTCTCATTTGAGGAAAATAAAACTCTGATGCCTGTGGCATCACTAAGTGTTACTTTAAGCTGTGAATGATTAAGCCTGATTTTTGAATTTGTTTCAGGAAACATAAAATCTGTATATTTAAATGAGGAGTTTGATACCCAGTTGGTAACAGTATGCCCAAATCCAGTGCCGTTACGTGAATCCTTAAACATCATGGGGGCTGTTGAAAATAAATCAGAGTATTTTCCATTATACTGGCCACCAAGAGTTAAAGAATCAATAGCAATATATTCAAAAATTGAATAAAGCATGCTTAAAATGTTTGATCCGCTATCAACCCAGCTACCAAGAAGACTCAATGCCCTGTTCTTCAGTTTTCCATCTGTATAGTATGGGTCAGAAAAGTAGGAATATAGGCTTCCAATTCTTCCATGGCTTTTGAAAACGTCATTTAATGAGTTTCTGAACCATGCAATTTCAGGTGAATAGACAAAATGAAATGCATTATAAATAAATACATGATTTTGCTCTGCCTTCTCAAGCAGATTATTATATTCATGCATATTAAGAACTGATGGTTTTTCTATTACAGCATTTTTTCCTGATGATAAAACCTCCATTGCAGTTTCATAATGATTATCTGTTGGTGTGCATGTTATGCATGTATTTAACTTGTCATTTTCAAGCAGGCTGGATAAATTTTTATAAAACTTTAATGTATTTACCTCTTTATCAGTTATTTTATTATCATATATTTCCACGATATTTATTTTACCATTTCTTAATATTGCATCTTCCCAGTATTTTGCAATATAGCCGTATCCGACAATGGCGACATTGAACTGATTGTTAACATTATTTGCCATAATTATCATTAATATAAAAAGAATAAAATATTCCCTTAAAAATACAATTGTTTACTATTAATAAATTTTTGCATTATCGCAAATCCATTAAAAGATGAAAAAAATAAATGCGAAAAGTCAATTAATAAGTATAGAAGAATTAATAAAGCTTTTCATAAATGACAGAAAAGAGGGAAAGAAAGAACTGATTACATGGTTTCTAAACAATGTAATGGATGAGGAGGCCATTGAACAGTTAAATGCTGTAAGATATGAAAGAACTAATGGAAGAACAGGATACAGGAATGGATACAAGAAGAGGAAATTAAAGACTGTGGATGGTGAATTAACATTAGACAAGCCTGATCTAAGGTCAGGTTCATTTAAAACCAAGGTATTTGACAAGTATTCAACTGTGGAAAGGGCTTTAAACTCTGTAATAGCAGAATCATATATCAATGGTGTGTCAACAAGATCTGTTAACAGTATAATAAATAATCTGGGTGTAAGTGTATCACCTGAGTATGTATCATCACTGAATAGGGAGCTTGATAAAAAGGTTAAGGAGTTCTTAGAGAATAGAATAGAGGATAAAATAAAATATTTATACA
>NZ_LKBG01000283.1 GCF_001402945.1 Acidiplasma aeolicum | reverse complement strand
CTAATACGGCAATTACTTTTCACTAAAGCTCAGGAACATGCTGTTAGTAAACTATCTGTCTTAAGGAAAGTTCTATTCTACGGCATTATTGCTTATTCTGTATTCTGCAGTGGTAGGATGGAAATAATCCTTTGCCTTTTTTTAACATTGCAGCATGATTACTAAAGAGGGCATAACAATATACCTACCTCCCTTGGAGAAGGCGCATTGCCGAAACAAATGGTTTTTCAATAATCCACGAACTATTTTATTCCTCGAAGGAGGGGTCCACTACTTGCGTATAAACTCCTTAGACCGATTCTATAGCAATTAGCGATAAAAATTGAATGAAATTAAGAAGAATATGTCAATATGACTTAGTAAAAGTCTTTCAGTTTTTATCTTAGATCATTAGAAAATAATGACGCATAGTGATTCACCGTATCTCTCAAGCCCTCATCAAAAGGTATTGAAGGTTTCCAGTCAAGTTCATTCTCGATTTTCTTGGGGTCTATTGCATACCTCACGTCGTGTCCTGGCCTATCTGATACGTATTCTATTAGCGATTCATCTTTGCCTAAAATACCAAGTATCTTTTTTACAACATCAATGTTGTGTTGTTCATTTCTGGCGCTCACAAGGTACGTTTCACCAATTCTGCCTCTTTCCAGTATAGCTTCGATCGCACTACAGTGATCCAGTACATGTATCCAGTCTCTAATTTGCCTTCCACTACCGTAAATAGGTATTCTAAAATTGTGAATTGCATTGTAAACAGTCTTAGGAATTAGTTTTTCACGATGCTGGTTTGGACCATAATTGTTGCTGCAATTTGATATGGTTGCCTTGATTCCGTAGGTATTGATATACGATCTTACAAGCATATCAGCAGCCGCCTTGGTAGCTGAGTACGGATTACGTGGAGCATAGGGTGAATGTTCATCGAATTTTTGAGACGAATCCAGAGGTAAAGAGCCAAAAACTTCATCAGTCGAAATCTGGTGGAATCTTATGTCATATTTTCTAACTGCCTCAAGAATATTGTAAACGCCAACGTAATTTGAGCGTATGAATGGTTCGGGAGATTTTATGGAGTTGTCAACATGGGATTCCGCTGCAAAATTGACAACACAGTCTACATCCTTTATAATGGATTCTATTTGTTTTGCATTTGCAATGTCTGCTTTAATGAGTTCGTATCTGTCCGAGAATGATTTATGATCAACATAATCAGGATTTGCAGCATACGTTAATTTGTCTACGTTGACAATGCTGCCTCTCTGGTGCTTTTTTAACCAATAATTTATGAAGTTTGACCCTATGAAGCCTGCACCACCTGTAACTAGAATCTCTTTATTTTCTATAGCCATAGGCTTTCATGACATACTTATATAAAGAACTTTTTCATTACTAGAACGATGCGCTTCCGTTACCTAGCTTTGTTGTTCTTAATAACAATCGTGATCTCAACAATCTCTTCATTCGTGTACGTGGAAAAATACCGATCATTCCATTCATATGTCTTTGATTTGGGGGTTTCATCATATTTGATTTCTCATGCGCTATCAACAAGGCCAATCGTCTACTGGAAACTCATCTATTTTTTGCTATATCCTTTTTATTCTCTTGATCCGAATCCAGAGTATCTACTTGTTTTTCAGGATTTTTTTATTTCGTTAGGATCGATTCCTATTTATTTTATATCAAAGAAGATATTAAACTCAGAGTTTTTTGGATTTATCTTTGGTATTCTCTGGCTGCTTTATTATCCAATATACGGAGTTGAATGGTTTGATTTCCACTTTATGGCTTTGTTTCCTACTCTTTTTCTTACTGCTGTTGCATTTCTTAGTTATAAAAAATATAGGTTTTCTCTCCTTTTCATGTTCCTCTCAGCCATAACCGATTATATGGCCCCTCTAATAATATTGATGTATCTTGTTGTACTCTTAGTGAAACGAGAGCGGCTTCCAAAGTATTATTATGCTTCTCTAGTTGTACCTTTCTTCGCTGTATTTGCTGCAGTCAATATAGTATCGCCTTCTTATACTTTAAGCTTAATAAATTATACGGCAATAATAAAAGATCCGGCCATAATTACATCTATGCCCGTAAGGAAGATTATATATTACCCAATGATAGCACTTCCTTTAGCGTTTTTGCCATTTGGTTCTATAGATATACTTATGATAATTCCTTATATCGGTTTATCACTTGTTCATAATTATGCTCCATATCTTATGCCTATACTGTATCAATACCCTGCACTTACTTCTGCACCGATATTCTTAGGAGCGTTGAGTTCTCTATCAAAATGTATGAAAAAGATAAGTAGGAAAAAAGTTAAGAGTATACTAATTGTTATTATTTCGTTATCGATAATAACGTTCTTACTGTTTACACCCTATGGCAATTTGTTAACCGATAATAATAATCATTTTAATTACGTTGATTACTTCGTTGGGGGAAATTACCAAACATCAGAACGGATTACCGAGACAAAGTACGATAGATACATATATTCAGCTGTATCTTATGTTCCTAAAGGTTCTACACTGGCTATACAAAATAATATGCCTCAATTTACTCAGGACTACAGATGGGTATTGCCTATAAATAATTACAGCGGATCGCCAGAATATGTTATTACTGATCCTTACAGTGTTTGGTTCTACAATACGACTCTATCGCCAGGATCTTACACAAACTACGTGAAATTCACAAACGAAAAGGTCCTCTCTGGTTATGGAATTTATTTCGAATGTGATGGAATTGTCCTGTTGAAAAAAAATTATAGCGGTTTGCCTATAAAATTTGTAGGAATGTCATTTTCCTCAATGTCTGGTTCGAATTTACTCTTCATAGCTCCAGGAACATACAGTGTTGAAGTTAACAGCAATGTGACTAGAGTATACGTATTATATGGCGATAATGAATTATCTCTTCCTGTTAGCAACGGAAACTTTCTCTTTACTACATCTGTTTACCTCTATAACGTCACCTTTACTGCTCGTACTAATTCCGTTTTTTCGTTTACACAGATAACTTGGTAAGGGTGTTCCCATGCATGGAAGTTATTTAAATCCATTATTTATGGCGAACATAAATGCAGCTTGAATCACTCTATCAATTTCTATACAGTGTTGTGATGAGTTATTTGGTCAGCTTGAAATACGTATCATTTCTGCTGATATCCGTAATACTTGTATTTAGGAAGATTATAAGGACAGTAAAAGGAGGTCGTTTTAGGAGATATTCAATATTCATCCCGCCTATCCTTTATATACTCTTCTCTATAGCTGTATCTTACGGTACGTCCCTCTTAGGTATAGTTTTGTCTCTTATTGCCTTCGTTTTTGGTATCTACATCTCATTCCACACAACCAGAAGTATTGTATTCTTCTCTAAAAATAATATTCTTTATTATATGAGACCTGGATGGGTCGTCGCGATATGGTCTTTGGCTTTTTTGACTAGGCTCGCTCTAATTTTGTTCTTTCCAGGTTTTAATGGCGATCTTTTTACAGTGTTACTCTTCTTTGCCTCCGGACTTATAATAGGTGAATCTTTTTGGATAGTAAGGAAGAACAGGGAAATCCTCTCTACCGTTAGGATAACGAAAATACATCTCTAAGGCTAAAGAAGAAGTTGAGCAATTAAAATACGTTAGATATGCAGTTCAGAGTGTGATATTGACTTTAGCATCATACATAACGTATGAATAATAGTATGCCAGGATCTATGCATTCATACAAACTAGTTCTTCTCAAACCAAATTTTGGATTTTTCCTGTTAGGTCTAATTAAAGGGAAACGTTAAATATGATCTTAATATAAATGATAAAATGGACGATTTGGTCTCAACTAAGGCTAATTCTATTGCTTATCAGCGTTCAACAGTAATTATCCCAGCATATAACGAGGAAAAAAGATTAATGCCAGTATTATACGAACTATGCGAATACATTAAATCAAATTCTTTGGAATGGAAAGTAATGGTATCTATCGATGGTGACGATGGAACAGAATCTAATGTCAAAATAATGATGCAGGAATACTCCTTTCTTTCCTATAGCAAGGGAAAAGGTCGAGGGGGAAAGGGTGCGGCAATAAAGCGTGCTATTACTTCAGCCACCGGAAACTTCGTCATATTAATGGATGCAGATGGCAGTGTTCCTTTAAAGGAAGTAGTAAAGTCACTTGATTTAACTAATTATTATGACTTAATTATTTTTGATAGGTATTCTAATAGAGAAAATAGAATTCCTTTCATCAGAAGGTTCCCAAGTAGGGGATTTAACAAGCTTGTTCGGATATTTCTTGGTCTAAAGATCAATGATACGCAGTGTGGCTATAAAATTATCAAGCGAGAGTATGCTCAGAGGGCCTTCAACAAAATCACTATCAGCAATGCCTTTTTTGATGTAGCCCTTCTTTATTACCTAAAAAAGGAAAGAGTTAAATATATTGAGATCCCTGTTGAATATAATTATGATAGAAACAGTAAATTCCATGTCGTCGAATTGGTGTTAGGGGAAGGCATATCCCTCATAGCTTTTCGAATTAGAAATTCACGGTTTTATAAATACGTGCCGGATAAGCTAATTTCATTGTACTATCGAAAATTTCGTTGGATCTAGCTGTTAATAAACTATAGTCATCTTTTCTGAAGACGTGTATTTAAACTTTACGTTAATAGCTTCATCTAACGGCAATTTCCTTTGTGTCTAGATCTTTGCTCGTGTTGTATATGCCTCGCTACAAGCCTTTTCTGCTTATTTACACGCATTTTTATGCGTAAAAACCAAGGAACAGGATCAACGAAAAAGGGATACTATATTAAGCGATCTTTGGAGAATCGTTAATTTTTGTTTTAGTATTTTGAGTTTTGTGTTAATTATATAGCAACTCCATGATTTAATTTATCTCTGGTTTTCATGACATGTTATGCTGATTTATACGGGCTCATCATGTATTGTTTCATAGCCATAACGAACTGATCACCGGAATTTTTGAATCCGCACAGCAGTGCTTCAAGGAATTCAAAGCCAATTCATATCTTCCGTTTCTCTATCCTTTTATGTGCGTAGAGATATTTTTGCATTGGCATTGTGGCAGAAATTTTGAGGATCACCGTTCTTGTTGACGTTAGATTGAGGTGCATCTCTGTCTCGCAAAGCTTCCTCATGAAGATGTGAATTAAACCCGCCCTGCTTAATATCCCTGTGAATTATCTCGATATCGCTGCGCCTGAGGTATGTTTCCATGATCCCTATTGACCTTCAGATTGTTGATGATCTTATAAAATATACCTGAATAAGCAATTCCATCTATTAATAATGCTTAATTTTATTTAGAAGAAAAGTATTTAAGTGTAAATGAAAATTTTATGGTTCGCCCATAGAGATATTAAACACCCTAAGGCTGGTGGTGCAGAAAGGACAATATATGAAGTTGGTAAAAGGTTATCCAAATTAAATATTGGAGTTAATTTAGTAACTGTAAATCCAGGATATTTATTGGAATATGAAAATGTTGATGGGATAATAACATACAGAATTAAAGGAAACATAAGGACTCATTTGTATGTAAGAAAAATGATTAAAAGAATAAATCCTGATGCCATAATAGATGATATGGGCCATGCTGTTCCCTGGTTTTCTCCATGGTTTACTGATAAAAGAGTAATAGTATTTTTCAGGCATTTGCACGCTAAGTCGTTACCAGGTCAGGTTAATTTCTTTCTTGCAAAAATTATAACTTTTTTAGAGAAATTATATCCATTTATATACAAAAATAATATATTTGTAACAGAATCCGATACATCTGCAAATGATTTAATTAATTTAGGAATTAAAAAAGATAAGATTGTAAGGATACCTCCTGGAGTTGATTTAAATTTATTTCATAAAGGTAAAAAGACAGACAACGTTCAATTATTGTATTTTGGCGGATTAAGAAAATATAAGAGGCCAGAATATGCAATAACAGTTTATGAAAACTTATACAAAAAAATAGATAATTTAAAATTAGTAATTGTTGGCGATGGTATATTGTTAAATGAAATCAAAGATAAAATTAAAGGTAAAAATTATAATATTGTTTTTACAGGCAGGTTAGCATATGATGAACTTGCTAAAATAATAAGGGAATCATGGGTTAATCTGCATTTTTCCGTTACTGAAGGGTGGGGTTTATCTATTATAGAAGCCTCTGCTTCTGGAACACCAAGTGTTGCTTTTAAAGTTCCTGGCGTAGTCAATACAATAATTGATGGTTATAATGGATTTTTAGTAAATAATATTAATGAATTTACTGATAAAATTTTATACATAATAAAAAATGAGGATAAATTTATATTAAATTCAAGAAAATTTGCAGAGAATTTTACATGGGAAAAAACTGCAGATCTGTGGTACAAATTATTAAATGGTAATTAAAATAAAAATTTCAGGTTAATCTACAAAGAATATTTGGAACTTTAATACAATATGCTATAATGTGCGATCATCATCCTGAAAAATATTGTTTAATTTTATTAAATAGTGCTATATTCTTAATGTATCGCCTGCAAAATTGTTTTTAATCTGTATACATAATATATTTCAATGCTATTTTTTACTGGTTTTCAT
>NZ_LKBG01000282.1 GCF_001402945.1 Acidiplasma aeolicum | reverse complement strand
TGTGTTAAATCTATACCATAATTTGGCTCAAACGATTCAAGGTTATCATATGCAAATTATTAATTAATATATTATAATCATGAAATATTATAATACACTTTGGCATGAATACGGTTCATGGTGGTAATATATGAAAATAAAAATTGTGCAGCCCAATTCGAAAACATTCAATGGGATAAAAACGTATTCCACAAATTTATTTAAAGACCTCTTAAAAAATGGAATTGCAGCAGAATTAAAACGGCTTCCGAAGGTAGAATTTTCTATACGGGGCAAAAAAATTGGTGGATGGACATCACAGAGACTTCTATCATTTTTGGTTGGAAATGCAGATATTGTTCATTCAACATCTTACATGGAATTAACACCACATACCAATGTTGTCACCATCCACGATCTTTTCTCTATTATAAATAATAAATATAAATCGCAAATGATCAGGGATTTTCATATAAAAACTCTCAAAACTATAGAGAGAAGGAGGATAAATGTAGTTGTTCAGGGTGAGCATATTGCTGAACAGGTAAGAGAGTATATACCAGATGTGCCCATAGATATTATTCCGACAAAGGTATTTGTTAAGCCTGCGACTCAAAATCCTTATCCAGACAATTGAAAACTTCATCTAGTAACAATGGGCGAAATATATGGAAACGGGGAAAACAGGAAACAGATATATGAATTATAAGATTGGATTAAAAATTTAAAAGATGTTGAACTGTATCATATCGGCATTATAACAGATGAAAAATACAAAAATTATTCATATAATATTCACCAACTTGGTACTGTATCTGAGCAGGAAAAATTTAATTATCTTCAGTATGCGAATAAATTCGTTTTTAAAACTCTCTGCGAGGGACAGGGTATACCCACGATGGAGGCCATGAGACTTGGAACACAACCTGTAATAAATGATATTCCTGCGCATAGATATTTCCTTTGAGATAAGCCTTATTATTATCACAATAAAGATGAATTCCTAGAAATGATATACAGACCAAAAAACAGGGATTGGTTGAACAGATATCTCAATATGATAACTGGGTGGAAAAATACAAAAAAGTCTATGATAATGTTATTAATAACCACAATAAAAGATAACAATATTTGCACTGATATAATCACAAAAATTTAATTTAAGGATTTTTAATTAAACTGATTTTATGAAACAGAATTACAATAATAAGCACTTATAATAATAAAAGGCTTTTAAATTTTATAATTACCATGCATCTAACATTTTTTATCAAGGCAATTTAATGGTATAATTAATAAAAATAAAAAATAATAGCGCCATGGGAGAGATTCGAACTCCCGATCCACAAGGGAACCAGCTCTCAAGGCTGGCGCCGTACCACTGGGCCACCATGGCATAACAAATTAAAGGAGATTTTTGTTATTATCTCCTTAACCTTCCATTAGCTCTTATGGAGGGTCTGCTTTTTGAGCTGTTAAGCCTTCCGTGTCCGAGGCCACGGTTTTTATATCCTGCTGATGTTAATCCGCGGTAAACCCTGCCCTTATTCTGTGGTTCTGATATCCATGATATATGCCTATCGTTATATATATTGGGGTTTGTCCTGTCCACAAGTATTACCTCATAGTACTTATAAAGGCCGTCCTCTCCAACATAATATGAGTTTAATACCTCCATGTTGGGGTATTTATCTGCAGCCCTCTCCTCGGCTATAAGCTGGATGCTTTTTTTAAGTGTCATTTTTGTATATGCAAGCCTTCTTGGCCTTCTGCCTCCCATAATTTTGGGTTTATTCTGTCCGCCCCTTCTAACCCTTGATCTGACTATTATATATCCTTCCTTTGCCTTGTATCCTGCAGATCT
The DNA here is from genome assembly GCF_001402945.1 of Acidiplasma aeolicum. Lineage (GTDB taxonomy): Archaea > Thermoplasmatota > Thermoplasmata > Thermoplasmatales > Thermoplasmataceae > Acidiplasma > Acidiplasma aeolicum. Next base: position 4,779 of record NZ_LKBG01000282.1, on the reverse strand, counting down.
TGCACGGTCTATCCTTGTTGGGTATTCGAGCCTTTCAACTGAATTTCCCTTTCTCCATGATATCATTCTTTGCTTGTGCATTAAGTATATATCTGATTTTTTAAGCGATTTCCATTCATCTCTAATTAAGCTGTAAGAATTCATCTTGTTCACTTCAAACTAAATAGCTTATTAAAAAATGCTATATATATCTTATTATGCATGTTTTACTGTCATAATAAAGAATGAAAGCATTTAGATGCATAATAATTACTACGGAAAAAGAATAAGTATTGGGAGCTTTAGAGCATCAAAAGGTGTTAATATATTTCATAGAAATCATAATCTAACAGCTCCCATAGGGTCTTCCATCTATAAATTTAATTTTAATTTTTTTCCCAACGTCTGGTTCTCCAGCTGAATCAATGTTCATATAAAGCCTAAAACCTTCTGGAAATGAAACTATTGCCCATATACTGTTGTTAAAAACAGTATAGGAATATATCTCACCAGTGCCGGAAGATTTTTTAATCTCTATTTTGTCTGATCCGCACTGCGGACACCTATTTCTCGGATAATAAAAAGAATAATCACAGTTTTTGCATTTAATGTATGGTAGCATGGAGTTCGCAAAATAGTCCTTATAAATACTGTATATTTCCATTTCATTCATTTTTAATCACCCAGAATCATTGAAACGGAATGGTTCCTTGACCATCCACCAATTCCATTAATAAAAACACTGTTTATGTCCCTAACCTGATTTTTAGCCATTCCATTTAACTGTAAAAGACTTTCATATAATAAAACACTACCACTCATATATGCAGGCTGGCCCCTGTTAATACTGCCTCCACCTGTATTAAGCGGCATATCACCTGAGCTTGATATATCTGTTTTTTCTATAAATTTGCCAAATTCACCTTTTTTTATTATTCCTGTATCCTCAAGCTGGAGTATAACAGTAATGCTAAAGGAATCATAGAGCTCATAGGCATCGCAGTGTTTAATCTCATCCCTAAAATTACGTGAACTTTCTGATGCAGGCGTTATCATAATTTCTTCCAGCTCTGGTGGTAATTTTGACCAGTGAGCCTCACCATATTTTTTTATTTTAACAGGTCTTAATTTTCCCGGGGATTTGGAAACAATGAATGCATGAAATCCATCAACAGGATATACTATTTCCAAAAGGTGCAGTGGTGATGAGATAACTGGTGATGAAAGAACGTCATCAACGGAAATATCACCGGTAAACATGGAATATCCCGAATCGTTACCATTTTTTCTCTGCTTTACCATAAGTCTGGCACGGTCCTCATCAGCAGTTCCATAAATTTTTTTATGCCTCTGTGCAACAAGTGCATAATCTGACAGCGGATTTTTATACGAGTAGCCTGATAATAACTGTTTATATGGTGTGTTTGTAACACCGTCATACAGATTTTCATATGAATCCACAGTTTCTCTGGTCTGTCTTACCAGTGAACCCTTGCCACCAAATAGAAGAAGAATATTATCAAGTCCCTCGTATTTTATAAGTTTTTCAGCACGGTACAATCCAGCCAGAACCGATGGTCCGCCATAATCCAGCGAGTCAATATATTTTGGATTTATTCCAAGGTAGCCGCATAACTGGTCCGGAAAGAAATGCAGAAAAATATTACCATCAAAAATACCAGGCAGAAAGGTTGTTATAAATCCCTGTATATCACTGCGCTGAATTCCTGCCATGTTGAGTGCCTTCTCAAGTGCCTCATTCATGAGGTCATAAGCTGTACCATCATATTTTTTATATACTGCCTCTGCAAATCCCTTAATCATTGTGCATCACCCAGTATCTTATGTATATCTGACCTTTTAATTTTTCCAGAGGCATTTACTGGCATGCGGTTAATGAAAACTATATTTTTTGGTATTTTAAATTTGGCAAGTTTTTCCCTGCATATATTATTTATTTCATTTTTAATTTCATCAGATGGGTTTATATTATCCTTTAATTTAACATAGGCAACAGGTACCTCACCCTTATATTCATCCTTTTCCGGAACAACAACGACATCCTCCACAAACTGGCTTGATCTGATGGCATTTTCAATCTCAACCGGCCATACCTTATATCCTGATATATCAATTAAATCCTTCTTTCTGTCTATTATATAAACCCAGTTATTTGAATCAATGTGGCATATATCACCTGTTTTCATTCCATTTCTTGAAAATGTTAATTTTGTATCCTCAGCATTATGGTAATATCCGGAAACCACCTGTGGTCCCCTTGCTATTAATTCACCACCCCTGCTCCTTTTTATTGTTGTGTAATAAACAGGCCTGCCAGAGCTTACTATATCCTTATATATTTTTAATTCCCCATTATATGGGTAATCCCATAATGTCAGTGGTGAGGTGCTCTCTGTTAACCCGTATGCCATATAAATATACTTTCCCGTCATCTTCTTCCATTCTATCTCAGTTTTTACAGGCATGGGCATGCCACCTGCGGACCAAACCCTCATTGATGAAAGTTTATTTTTTATATCGTCAATGCCTGACCATGAATTAAGCATTGACCTGTAGGCGGTGGCTACAAACATTGTTATGGTGGTTTTATTTTTTATTATGTCGTTAAGCGTCTGTTCAGGCGTGAATCTATAATTTAGGACTATTTTTGAATGGCTTATGACAGATAATGATATGCCAAAAATAAGTCCGGTTATGTGGAAGAATGGGGCTATTCCAAGATTTACATCCTTTTTACCAACATCAAACCAGTTTTTATATATGAACGATGCTGAGTATATATTTTTATGCCTTATTTCTGCAGCCTTCTGCTTGCCAGATGTGCCGGATGTAAATACCAGCATGGCGGTATCCTCGGGGTCCGGCCTGTATATATCAAAATAAGGTTTTTTTCTTAAATTTAACTCCTCAATTCCCTGAGATTTTATAAATTTATTTTTCAGGCCTTCAGGGATCTTCCCAAATGTCTCAGGATCAGTATAAATTATTTTTCCGTCTACAATACCATTTAATGCACCAAAAGAATCCCTGAATTCTGAACTAATTATTACAACAGCCGGGTTTAAAAATTTAACTTTCCTTGAAAGTTCTTCATAGGAATCAAGTGGGCTTAGTGGCGTGAATATCATGCCATTCTTCCAGCATGCATGCTGTACCATAATAAACTGTGGTATATTTTCTGATATCATGGCTATTATGCTTCCATCATCACCATAAGATGCCAGCTGCGCTGCAATGCCATTTACATATTTATAAAAATCACCATATGTAATTGATGAGTCAAAATATTTAATAAATATGTCATTGTCATAATATTTTATGAAATCCAGCATTGTTTTCATAGTACAAGACCTCCCCCAACCTCAATCATTGTTCCACTAATATAACTGCTCCTATCATCCATCAAAAAGGCAACCGCATTTGCGACATCCTCTGGAAGGCCGATTCTTCCCAGCGATATTTTTTCAATAAATTTATCCCTAATTTTATCCGGAAGCTTGTCTGTCATTGGTGTCTTTATGAATCCCGGTATAACTGCATTGACAGTGATATTGTACCTGCCGAGCTCCCTGGCAAGGGTCTTTGTAAAGCCTATAATCCCGGCCTTGGCAGCAGCATAGTTTGCCTGTCCTATATTTCCCTGCCAGCTTGCCGATGATATATTTACAATTCTCCCCTCCTTATTTGAAATCATTGTTTCAATGAACAGCTTGGTAATATTGTAAACGCTGTATAGATCAGTTTTTATAACACTGTCCCACTGATCATATGTCATGTTTTTAAATAATACGTCCCTATTAATACCTGCATTATTAACTATTCCATAAATGTTTTTTTCAATGTTGCTTAATGCTGACTCACATGATTTATAATCTGAGACATCACACTGTATCCCTGTTACATTGCCATAGATTTTATTTAAATTTTCAGCTGTCTCAATAACATTGGCATCATAATCAACCATTATGACAGAAAATTTATCCATGGCCAGCCTCTCTGCAATTGCAAAACCTATGCCCCTGTTGGACCCTGTTACAATAATTCTTTTTTGCACCTACACACCTCTTTTATAATCTATTATTGGGTATATTATTTTTATATGTTGATACATAATTAAATCATTATGCACTATATTAATATTAATGCAGGTATTTACATGTCAATACATGGTATAAATAAAAATTTATTATTTAAAAAATTCATGGAAGGTGAATCCACGCCTAAAACAATTTTTGTTTTAATAAAATAAGAATAGATTTATATTTTAGAAGCCATATTGTATCATGTCTCCTAATTTAAAAAATTTTGAAAAGGCCGTAAAAGATAGCTATGGGAATCTTGAGTTAGATTTACCAAGGGGGAGCATCAAAATTTTGGATCCATCAATAATCACAATACTGGTTAAAAATTCGTCAATTCAGAGAACTGTTGAATACAGTTCCAATGATAAGATTTACATCGCAACATTTTCAAGCTATTCAATGGTTAATTCAAATGGAATGATAGGGTATTATACCGATCCACCAAAAAATGAGAATATTAAGGAAATAACATTTATTGTTGTTGGCTTTCATTCTGAATGGGATACAGAGGTTAAATTTTCAAAGGAATATATGGCTGTTATGCCTGACCGTGAATTAAAGCACCTAATAAATTTCCAGAGGGCCATTTTGAAAACCGGGATTATAAATAAACAATAAAACAATAAAATTGCATAAAAACATTTATTATGATGATAAAATAATGCATAATGCAACCGTATCGCCTGAAGTCCAGAAC
>NZ_LKBG01000281.1 GCF_001402945.1 Acidiplasma aeolicum | reverse complement strand
TAATGTAAAAAATGAGATAATTTCTGATTTTATCATTTAAAATAATGTAATGTACAGGAAAAAAATTATTAAAAATTTAAAATTGGGACATATTTCCATAAAATATTGAGAAATATTTAAATAGTATTAAGTATTAATAGAGATTACCCTGTGTCGTGCTAATGCATGGGGTGGTGAATAAATATGTATGGGATGAAAAGGTTTATCTAACATCTGTGGCGGTTTTTTTGGTATAATGCATGCTACTGGGTTTGTTTTTAAAGAAAGTGATGTAAATGAAGGGTTCTAGGCTTTTAGTGGAATCCCTGAAAAGGGAGGGTGTAAAAAATATTTTTGGAATACCGGGGCTATACAACATGCCAATGTATGACTCATTTTTTGAGGATGTCAACAATGGCGAGCTCCGGCATATCCTGATGAGGCATGAGCAGGCAGCGGTGCACGCTGCTGACGGTTTTGCACGTGCCACAGGCATACCTGGTGTATGCACTGCGACATCCGGTCCTGGTGTGACCAATTTGATCACCGGATTGATCACGGCATACCAGGATTCCTCACCGGTTGTTGCTATAACAGGCGGTGTTAACAGAAACTCCATGGGGAAGCTTTCATTTCAGGAATCTGATACCCTTGGCGCCTCATTCCCGGTATCCAAATATGCCGTTGAGATAAAGGATATCAATGAGATACCGCTATGGGTGAAAAACTCATTTTACATAGCCTCCACTGGAAGGCCAGGGCCGGTGGTGATGGATGTACCAAGGGACATACAGCTCGAGGACATAGATAATGTTAATTATCCAGAAGAGCCAAGGGTTCATTACAGGCCATTCAGAACCGTTGTAAATAAGGACAAATTAAGGCAGGCTGCAAATGCATTATTAAATGCAGAAAGACCCGTGCTTTTAGTTGGAACCGGGGCAATGTGGGCCAATGCAACCAATGAAATAATGAGGCTTGCTGAATTTATCGGGTGCCCAATAGTATCAACGCTTCCCGGAAAATCAGTAATACCTGCTGATTACCCATTATATGTTGGTGCCATGGGTTACTATGGCCGTGCAGAGGCAAGCATGGTGGCACTTGAATCTGACGTCATGGTTGCCATAGGTGCAAGGTTTAGCGACCGTACATTCACATCGTACGATGAAATGAAGGATACAAGGAAAACATTCATATCAATAAATCTGGACCCGACAGATTTTAATAAGGGCATAAAGCCTGACATAGAGCTTCAGGGCAATGCAAAGGTTTTAGTATCAGAATTATTAAATGCCATGGCCCTTCTGGGAAGCAAGCACCAGAACCATGAGTGGAACAAAAGGGTAAATGAGCTAAAGGAGTATTATTCACAGTTTTCACATCCACCGGATGACGGCCACTTAAGGCCGTGGAGAATACTAAAGACGCTGAGGGATTCGCTGCCAAGGGATGCGATATTAACCACAGGTGTTGGCCAGCACCAGATGTGGGCAGAGGTTTACTGGGAAAATCTTGAGCCAAGATCATTCTTCTCATCCACTGGAATGGGCACAATGGGCTTTGGGCTTCCTGCTGCAATGGGGGCAAAGGTCGGCAGGCCGGATAAGGTTGTTCTGGACTATGACGGTGATGGGTCTTTTATGATGACAGGGAACAACCTTGCCACCGCAGTGGATGAGAACATACCGGTAATAGCGGTGGTAAACGACAACAGGACTCTTGGACTTGTTAGACAGGTTCAGGACATGTTCCAGAATAAGAGAATAGTTGGCGTTGATTACGGCAATTCTCCAAACATAGTTAAGTATGCAGAATCCTTCGGTGCCGATGCATATGATGCAAAAACATATGATGACATTGCAGAGGCCATAAAAAGGGCAATGCATGAGAATGTGCCGTCAGTCATCAGGGTGCCGGTTAATAAGGAGGAGCTGGCCCTTCCGACATTACCGCCGGGAGGAAAATTAAGCGAGGTGATAGTAAGTGACCCAAGAAAAGGTAATAAAGGTAACGGCCAATTATAGAGACCCGGGGCTGCTTGAGAGAATTGCAGCCAATTTTAGAAAATTCTGGGTTGATATAAAATGGATGAATGCGGAATGCAATGATGAAAATGAATGCACGGTTTACCTGTCCCTTTACGACAGGTACAATCTCGGCAATATGAATATAGCAATAATGACACTTAGCAAGACAGTTGATGTTGACAATGTCGAGGTCTTGGAGGATTATAATGTAAATAAATTTAACATTAATTTTAAAAAATCGGAAAAATATGAATGGGGTGAGCTTGTTGGGTAAGATACTTGGTAAGGTATACACTGAAAATGATGCAAATCTTGATTACATAAGGAATAAGAAGATAGCAATACTGGGATACGGCAGCCAGGGCCGGGCCTGGGCACTGAACCTTAGGGACTCCGGATTGAATGTTCATGTTGGTCTTGAAAGGCAGGGCAATTCATGGAGGCAGGCAGTTTCTGATGGCATAACACCGGAAAAAACAGAGGATGCATTGAAGGATTCTGATATAGTTATATTCCTTGTTCCGGACATGGTGCAGAGAAAGATATATACAGAAAAGGTTATGCCTGTTTTAAGGGATGGCATGGACCTGGTCTTTGCACATGGCTTTAACATACACTATAAATTGATTGTTCCACCAGAAAATGTTGATGTTTACATGGCAGCCCCAAAGGCACCAGGGCCATCTGTAAGGGAATTCTTCGTTAAGGGCGGCGGCGTTCCGGTGCTTGTGGGCGTTCATCAGGATCATTCAGGAAATGCCCTGAACAAGGCCCTGGCCATAGCCAAAGGGCTTGGAGCAACAAAGGCAGGCGTGCTTGAAACATCATTCAGGGAGGAGACAGAGACAGACCTAATGGGTGAGCAGCTTGACCTTGTTGGCGGCCTCACCGCAATGCTCCGGGCAACATTTCAGACCATAGTTGATCTTGGATACCGGCCGGAGATGGCATATTTTGAGGCAATAAATGAGATGAAACTGATCACAGACCAGATATATGATAAGGGGCTTTCAGGCATGCTCAGGGCAGTTTCAGATACTGCAAAGTATGGCGGGCTTACCGTTGGGCCATATATAATTAACGATGAGGTCAAAAAAAGGATGAGGGAGAAGGCCGAAATGATCAGGAGTGGAAAATTTGCCAGTGAATGGATAGAGGAATACGATGAGGGATCAAAACACCTCCAGGCATTAATGGATGACCTTGATAATTCCCTTGAGGAGCAGGTCGGCCGTGAGCTCAGAGAGATCGTTTTAAGGGGCAGGCCGAAGAATTAAACATATTAATTAAAAATTTTTATAATAATATTTTTAAACAATAAATACCAGAAGAAGTATTGCCATGCCAATTATAATGGCTGAAAATACTATTGATTCAACCTTTCTTGAATTTACATTATTATTTTCTATATCCTTTTCATTTGATAGAAATTCATAGAGGCCATAGCCTATGGTAACAATGCCAAGAATTATCATAATCTCCCCGGCTATTAGTGAGTTTCCAATATTATTATATGATGATCTATTTAATATGTGAATAAAAATTTCAAACTTTGAGATTACAAAACCAAAGCCCATGAGTGCTATGCCAGTTCTAACCCATGCAAGGAATGTTCTCTTATTTGCAAGATGGTCGGTTATTCCCATTCTGATTGTATGTTTAAAATACATATAAATTTAATCTTATTTTTTAATAATTATGGATTTTTAAATTAATAATATAAAATTTCAATAACTACTCAAGGGTTTCCTGCTCCTCATCACCCTTTGGAAAGGCAATCTGTGACCCGCTGGATTTTATATAGTCAAATAAATTATAATATATCTTCCTCCTGCTTCCGTATTTTGTAAAACTTTTAAAATTGAAGCATAACGAACATTTTGATGTGGATGATTCAAGAAAATAGCATATGCCACCGCGGTTAAAAACACATGACTCCTCCAGTGAGACCATGATATATAATTTTATAATAATATATAAACAATTTTAAAGATAAATCCTTTTTCCGGAAAATGAAAGCCTTGTTCTGCCAAATTCATCCATATTTTTTAAATCTTTAATTGAAAATACAGGGCCGTCCCTGCATACCTGAATGCCGTTGATTGAGCATGAATCGCATATGCCTATACCGCACTTCATTGGACGCTCCAGTGAGAATTCTACCCTGTCTGTTTTGTTTAATAAATAATCATAAACGGATTTCATCATTATCTCCGGGCCGCATACATATATCATATCGAATTCGTTTATATCCATTTGTTTAAGTGCATCAACCGCGAAACCTTTTATTCCAAGTGTTCCATCGTCTGTTACAACATATAAATTTTTAATTCTGTCTGTAAATATCAGATCATTTTTTGTTTTTGCGGATAATATTGCTGAGGTCATGTTATCAACAAGTGGCATTAACGGTGCAATTCCTGTTCCTGCACCTATAATTAGCTTTTTTCCAGTTACACCGGTGAATGGCCTTCCATATGGCCCGCGATAAAAAATTTTTTCTCCCGGCATGAGGTTTGCAATATATTTTGATGGTTCTCCATAAATTTTTACGGTAATTTCAACCGGATTATTTACAGATGAAAAGGATATGGGTATTTCACCTATCCCCGGTGCCCAGATCATAATAAACTGGCCCGGATGTACTGGAGATTCCATGAAAAATCTCAATGAATGCGTGCTTTCATTAATCCTTACATTGCTGTAAACTATGGAATGATTCATGCTATGGCCACCCCTATCATATCATTAATATTACTTATTCCGTTTTTATCCATGTATTCTATTAATCCAGAGTTCAGTTCATTAAATATTTTTATTCCATGCCTGTAAATTGCAGTTCCGATCTGAACTGCAGATGCACCGGCCATAATGTATTCTATGGCATCATTAACATTTTCTATGCCACCAACGCCTATAACTGTCTTTCCGGTCTCCTTTTTTACCTCATAAACGTATCTTATTCCAACAGGCTTAATGCATTTTCCGGATAAACCACCGTATACATTGCTAAGAACAGGTTTTTTCGATGCTATATCTATTTCCATGCCCTTTAATGTGTTTATTAATACAAGCGCATCTGATTTTTCAGCAGCCTTTGCCTCCTCGAGTATATTTGATGTGTTTGGGCTCAGCTTTGAAAAAACCGGTATTTTTACTCTTGACTTAACCTCAGATACTATTTCATAGACAAGGTCAGGATCTGATCCAACCTCCATGCCATAGCCGTTTACATGCGGGCATGATAAATTTAATTCTATGGCAGAAACACCGTATGACTCCATTTTTTTGGCAAGTTCTGAAAATTCAGGGGCGTCCTTTCCAAAAATGCTTCCTATTACAGGCCTTCCGGATTCAAGGGCTATTTTTACCTCATCTTTAAAATTGTCTATGCCGGGGTTTGAAAGGCCAACAGCATTTAAAAATACAGGGTCATTTTCATATATAATTGGAGGATTGTATCCCTGCCTTTCAGATGTTCCGATGGACTTTGTAACCACCGCGGCCGCACCATTTTCTAGAATTCTTTTCATGGTGTAGCCGTTTTCATCCAGAATTCCGGAGGCCAGGATAAAGGGATTCGAAATTTTAATTCCTATATCCACATTTAGATTCATTGCATCCTAATTGTTTAATAATATCTAAAGTATTCCAAAAATAATATTTAAAATAACAAAAATGATTCCCAGATTAAAGATTAAATGAATGAGGATGGGTAATTTTCAAGTTTTATGGAATTTGGCAGATTAAATGGGCCGTAGTTAAAGGCAAGCTTATATGGAAGCATTACCTGTTTATTTGTCAGGTATATATTTCCGCCGTTCTGGCTGAAAAAAACACATGTATCGTTGTAATCATAGTTAATTCCAATGTTCTGCGTGTATGATAAAAAGCTCTGTATCCTTTTATATGTTAGATTATTGTTTATTATAACATATGTGGCCCCGCTGATTATTGTATCCATTAGATCCTCCTCTGTCTGCGGATAGTTCATAACGGTGAGGTCAAAAAATTTGGATAGTTTTTCGTATATTTCCAGGTTTAAAACCCTTTTATGAATTGCATCAAAATCTATTAAAAATAATGATTCAACACCAGATTTAAGTAGATTCATTATATTTGGGTATCCCACTATCTTTTTATTGCTTATTCCAATGCATAACACATTTAAATATTGTATTCATATTAATAAATTTGATTGGATATATAAATACTGTTAAAATAAAAATATGGATTTAAAGAACACTGCTTTTTCTTGTTTCCCTGCCATATTTGTAATAAAGCACAGCCCCGATGAAACCTATTAGGTATATTATTAAAAGGTAATAAAGGTAAAAATAAATTGATTTATTAACAAGCAAAAACACTGAAATTATGTATATAAAGTATCCAACAGTCCTTACGCTACCAATGCCGGTGCCGCGGTGCAGCGTTTCAAAGTTTTCAGGCTCCAGCATCTCCCTTGATGCCCAGCCAAGCTCGCCGAATATGCCGCTTACAGCTATCATAAATATAAGTATATATATGTTTGACAGAACAAATTTTATGAAGATTAAAAGCAAAATCCATATAATAAACATGCCGGTATAGCCCAGCAGTGATACAATTTTTCTTCTGGATTTACCGATGTAAATTCCACCTATTAAACCGGTTAA
>NZ_LKBG01000280.1 GCF_001402945.1 Acidiplasma aeolicum | reverse complement strand
TTATATATAATATATAGATTATATGCATAAGATATATATCTTAACCAGCATTTTATATTTTTGAGAAAAAATGTCTGATATATTTGAAGACTTTGATAAGAAAAAGTTTGGATGGTTTCATGTAAAATCCATTCTAACAACAGGTATGGGGGTTTTTACCGATGGATACGACCTTTCATCGGTTGGTATAGTTCTGGCCATAGTGCTTTCATCATACGGAATTACAAAAAGCACACCTGGATACGTTCTTTATACCAGCCTCATAGCCGGATCAGCGCTTATTGGAGCAGCGGTTGGTGCATTAATTTTTGGTGAGCTTGCAAGACGTGGTAGAAAAAAGTTCTATGGAGTTGATGTACTTATACTTGGTATATTTGCATTCCTGCAGATCTTTGCCATTAATGTATATGCACTAATAATAATAAGGTTAATACTTGGCATAGGCGTTGGTGCTGATTATGTCATGTCTCCAATGATCATGGGAGAGCATGCAAATGCCAAAGATAGGGGAAAGACAATAGGATTCGGCTTTGGCATGATGTGGGGATTTGGTGCACTTCTTGCAGCCTTTGCATATATGATTTCTGGGCCAATCCTTGGGCTTTCTGATGCTATTCTCTGGAGAATTGTACTGGCACTTGGTGCGGTGCCTGCACTTGCTGTGGTATACCTTAGAAGAAAAATGCCTGAAACACCAAGATTTATAGCCAGAATAGCAGGAGACAAGAAGAGCTTTGAGGATGAGGTAAAATATGTTGCGAACAGGCAAATAAAAATAGAGGGAAACATAAAGGATGAGCATGGCTTCAGGTATTACTTCCATAAATACAGAAGGGAATATGTTGCCGCCATGCTTCTATGGTTCTTCTATGACCAGATAGCATATGCAGGAATTCTGTTCGGACCCACATTAATAGCTTCTAAGCTTGGATTATCACCAGATGCATGGACATACCTAATGGAGGTCTTTACACTGGTCGGTGGCATTGTAATGCTATCATTAATAGACAGAAAGGGCAGAAAGCTCCTTCAGATACTTGGATTTATTGGAATGGGCGCCTTCCTTCTGTTATTTGACGGCTTAAAATCAGTTGGGATAGTTGCAGCATTTCCAATAGCAGGAATGCTTGCATATGGTCTCGGCATGCATTTCTCAAATCAGGCAGGGCCCGGATCAATCACCGCCTCCGGAATGTACGGTGTTGAGCTGGCGCCCACAAAAATAAGATCACAAATACAGTCATATACAGTTGCATCCGGAAGAACAGGTGCATCTTTGGCATCATTTGTATTCCCTGCTGTATTTGCCGCATTTGGAGAATCGGTTGCATTCTATTATCTCTCAGCCCTTGCAATAATTGCTGCAGTGGTCACATTTGTATTCATACCTGAAACAAAGGGGTCCCTTGAGGAATCATCAAATGAAATAAAGGAAATGAAAAGCATAAAAATAGCAGAGGATCAGCCAGTCAGATGAAATGGGACAAAAAGGAATGGATATTAAAATCTATTCCAAATTCCAGAATATTTTTTTTAATATATTTTATTGCCTTTAATGTATTATAATTAATTATTCTGTTTTCCTGAACATTCTTAACAAATCTGTATAATATATTATAATAATAAAACTCTTTTTTTATATTCCTTTCATATTCATCTTTTAATGATTCCAGGTCATTATATTTTTTAAAAGCCTGAAATAGTATCTCTGCTGATTTCAATGAGGGTATAATTCCCTCTCCAGTTAACGGTGATACTGTTCCAATGGCCTCTCCAATGCCTATAATATTATCATTTGAAATGGCAGAAAATAATGGCTTCATCCTTATATTCCTGCCGGTAATCCTGATTCTTTTGTATTTATTAATCATGGATAAATCCTGCATGTTTTTTGACCCAACACCCACATGATATCTTCCATTTCCCAGTGGAAAGCTCCAAAAATATCCGCGGCCCTGGGGGAGAAAATAAAAATAAAAGTCCTTAAAATCTGAATTTTCTGTTAGGTATTCAATTGTATAATACTTATCATCCCCGGTTGTTTGTTTGATGTAGTACCTTGAAATACCAGTTGCGTCTATAATTATATTATCTCTATTTTCTGTTTTAATTATGGATTTTTCATAATTTATGCTTTTGATAATATCATTTTCAAATTTATTTTTATCAAAGGTTACAAGTCCTTTTGAAGCAAGATGCCTGCCAGCAAAATTATTGCCGGAAAATGTTATATCCTTTGCATAGGACATTACATATTTATCAAAATCAATATTAATATTATCAGCATATTTTTTTATAATGTTAATATTTGTGGCAAAGCCACATGGTATGTAATGGTCAGGCTTCTTTAATTCGAATGCTGAAACATCAAATCCTGAATTTTTAAGTCTTGTGTATATATAGAGACCTGAAATACCAAGTCCGGCAATTTTTATCATAGGATTTGAATAAATTGTATTATAAAAACATTTGTTTTATGGCCGGCCATGGCTCTCTCCTGTTTTAATTGCAGTTGCTATTAAATGTGCCATCCTTACAGGTTCCGGTATGTTACCCATTTTAAGTGTTTTTTTAATTACCAGCACTGCGCTATCGTAATCAATTCCTGCATGGTTTATATAAAGATTTCTTCCGTTAACTGTTACCAGCACAGGTAAATTTTTATTTATTATATTAAAGCGGTAATCATGATCAATAAAATGCTTTTCCAGGGCGGATTTTATTGAATCAATGTCAGGTTTTTTTCTTATTATTGATATAACAGGTATGCCTGTATTATTATTTATTTTTTCAATATCCATTACATTAAAACCGCCAAATGTAATTCCGTTTGTCATTATTATATTAATCTCCCTTAAAAATCGCCCATTAACCATTGATAAAATTTTTTCATTTACATCTGTACCGTCAACCGCAATTGTTCTTAATAAGATTCCTTCTATATAGCCATCCGGCTTTATAAGCACGCCGGTTAGTATTGTTTCCTTATCTACATTCTTTTTAAATGGGCCATCGTCTATGCCAAGGATCCTTATTCCCTTCTTCATATATTATATTTTTATTTTTCCTTGAAGCGCCCTTGCTATTGTGTCTGAAACAGTAATATTACTATATTTTGTTTCTATTGTATCTGTAACCGTAAGTTCATTTACATACTTTTCAATCTTAATATTGCTCTCCATTGCAAAAACCCCGTGTATTGCACAGGCATATATTTTCGCAGCCCTCCTATCACGCATCATCTGTGTTGCCTTTATAATGGTTCCACCTGTTGATATCATATCATCAAGAAGAAGTATATTTTTATCTGAATAATCTAAATCGGGCGGTTCCATTTTAACCGTTGTTGCATCTATTCTTTTCTTATCTATGTAATATGCCGGAACTTTCAATTTGGATGCTATAATTTTGGCACGGTCGTATCCACCATCATCAGGAGATATAACATAATCTATCTTTTTTGATTTAAAATATTCATATATTGGGTCTATTATTTTTAAATTAATGAATGGCACTGAGGCATAATTTATTGTTTGATTATCGTGCAATTCCACTGAAATTATCATGTCTGCATACTGGCTGACCGCCTGTGCAAATACCTTAGATGAAATGGGTTCACCATTATTGTACCTCATATGCTGCCTTGCATATCCAAAATAAGGTATGACTGCAGTCAGGCTCTTTGGACCTTCCTCACGTATTGCATTCAGTAACAGAAGGTATTCTATTATATCAGAATCGCTTCTTGTATTTCCGATTAAAATAACATCCTCATCCTTTAGATCTTCCTCAATTCTTAAATACATTTCATTATCCGGGAATCTTTTCCTGATAACGCCAGAAACACTGCATGATAAAATATTTGCAAGCCTTCTGGATACATTGTAGGCTGTTGAAGAGGGGACAATATACATTTTATTATCGTATCTTAATACCTAACTTTTAAAAAAGGTTTTTGTTATGGTGTGTTTCACTTTTAATTAAATCCATACAAATCCCGTAAATTATTAGATGTACATAAATAACATAATATTAAGCGTGAAAATTTCGCATCATAAAGACATTTAATATTTATTATTTTTATTTTTCAATTATGTTATTTAAAATTAGCTAAAATCAATAAGAACCCTACCAAAAATTTTTTTGTTTAACATATCCTCATATGCCTGATTTATCCCGTCAATCCGTATTTTTTTTCCTATAATTGGTTTTAGGCCCCTTGCATTTAATTCAAGTGCTGTTTTAAGGTCCTCTCTTGTTGATGATATGCTACCCTTAATACTGTTACCCTTAAGAATTATCAGTCCAAGAGGAAGGCTAACAGGATCGGGCTTAAGATTTCCTATAACAACCATGCGGCCACCTGTTTTAAGGCTTCTGAGGGTTTTATTAAACGTTGCAATCCCCACATCCTCAAGTGCTATATCAACACCATCACCTGTAATTTTCTTTATGTCCTTATTATAATCATCATCTGCATGTACAACATATTCTGCACCCAGTTTATAAAGTTCCTCATCCTTCCATTTTGAACTTGTCTCTGCTATTGGTATTCCACCAAGGGCCCTCACGATCTGTATTGCGTTTGATCCAACACCGCCACCAGCACCTGTTATTAGGACATAATTGCCCTTCTCTATTTTGCCAACCTTTTTAATTGCATGAACGATCATGCCTGTCACACATGCTGCTATTGGTATTGCCTCATCTGGAACATCTTCTTCTATTTTAACAAGAGAATTTTTATTGACATTTACATATTTTGAATACCCACCATTTAATGTCTCACCAAAACTCTTTTTATTAGGGCACAGATTTTCATTTCCGGAAAGACAGTAACTGCATTTTCCACACGGTACGTAAATAAGCGATGCAACCCTGTCACCTTTTTTGAATTCTGTAACATTTTTTCCTGTTGCAACGACAGTGCCGCCAATTTCATGGCCGGGAATTATGGGCAATGATACCCTTGGAAAAAAACCCTGCTGTGTTAAAATATCCCTGAAACAGACACCGGTGTAATGCTGCATTACCGTAACCTCATCTTCGCCAGGGTCTGGAATTTCATAATCCCTTAGAATTATATTGGAGTTGATTTTATCCAAAAATCCGGAAATAGAATCCATTTTTAAAATATAATAAAATTATATTTAAATATTGGTATGATGATAAAATTTAGTTATTTTCTGATTTCTCTGACCTGCTTTCATTTACACCTTTATTATATGATCCCGAAAGCGCCGTCATTGCATTCTCTTCCAGTGTTTTTCTTTTTGTTTCAATTGAAACAGCATAAAAGATAATGCCAGCGATTATGGACATTACTGTGTCATAAACTAATGAATAATAAAGTCCCATTATTGCATATAATGTAAGCATCGGGAGTGCTAGGCCAAATTCAAAAAGTTTTTCCCAACCAACAGAAAGACCTCTTGAACGTGTTGTTGAAATCTCCGCGGCAGGCAGATACTGAAGTGTCCCAACAAATCCCACGTTAATAAAGAAGAATATTCCAAACATGGCAATAAGCAGCGGTATGGATAGTACATGGAATGTGTCTGCAATGAGCAGTATACCCATTGGCACTGCCCCAAGAATGAATCCGTATGTACCCATTTTTCTCCTTCCAAGCCTGTCAACGATTAATGATGTTATGGCAACTCCCACAGTACCTATTAAATCGATTATAAAGGTGCCCAAAACGGCCATGGTTGATGATGCACCAAGATTCTTTAACTCGGCTGATGAATAAACAGATGCCAGATTGACTGTTAATGCATACGCCGCACCTATCCAAAAAATGTATATTATTGCCCTTAAATTTTTTCTGTTAAAGAATTCTTTTATGTTTCCCTTAATCCCCTTTGGCCTCTTCACATTTATTTTATCAGGGTCTATCATTATGCCCTCCTTTTTTAATTTTTCTGTTATTTTTGGTATTAAATCTGTTCTTCCATTTTCCTTTGCCCACCTTAATGATGCGGGCATATCAAACCTAAGGCCAAATAATATTAACGCGGGCACTGCGGCTATTAGAAAATCATATCTCCATGCAAGCAGGGATCCAACGTCTATTGTTAATACAAGACCTATTAAAACAGTTGCAAGCGTACCAAACATAAAAAATAATTTTTCTGTTGATAAGAGTTTACCACGCCTTTTTGCAGGAGCATATTCAGATAATAAGGGAACGGCAGCAGCATAATCAACGCCGATGAATATTCCCAGACCAAGTCTTGTTATAAAAAAGAACAGGTAATCTGTTGAAACTGCACTTAATATTGCGAACAGGGCCATTCCAAGTGTGTCGTATAAGAATAATGATTTTCTGCCTATTCTATCACTAACTATTCCCTCAAGGATGGCCCCACCTGCAACGCCAACCCAGTATGCACCGGTTGCAAATGCAACAAGGTACGGAGGAAGATGAAATAATATACCAACAGCTATAAGTGCCACTGATGACCCAAACTCATTAAACGCGTCCGTAAATGGGCCAAGTGCTGCGGTAACTGCAAGTCTCCTCTGAAATTTTCCGACTCTTGCATTATCTATCACAGAGTAAACATCAGTATCATCGCCATACATACATTTTATTATTACATCATATTATTTAATAATTATCCGGTAATTATGGGATAGAAAAACTCCTACAATAATGGATGCAACCAACGGAATTCTAAT
>NZ_LKBG01000279.1 GCF_001402945.1 Acidiplasma aeolicum | reverse complement strand
GATCTTATAATAAAAACAACAATGAATTTTTAATTATTATAACCAAAAATGAATAAAAGTATTAATTCTAAATCCTGTAATTGCAATAAAATATGTATACTTGTATTAATCCCGTATTAAAGAGTTAAGTTTTAAAATGCCTATTAAAAATATTGAAATGGAAATAACCATTGTAAATGCCCAGAATAACTCAGTTGAAATTATATACTGTTTTATATGTGTTAGTATGTATATATCTGTATATACAAGACTGCCATCTATAGATGTATGAAGAATTGATGAAGTTATATACGTCATTATTCCATGCCCGGATAATTTCCCGAATTTCATAAATGTTGCCGTTCCAGGATGAAATAATAGTGATGAAATAATATTTAATATTATTAATATAAGCAAAAATCCGGATAAATTATTAAAATCCTCGATGAAAATTACAGCTATATCAACTGCTGAAAAACCAATGCCTATAAAAAATGCCATTTTTTCAGGTTTTATGCTTATGGCAAAATATGTAAATCCCTCCTGAATGAATCCTGCAGCCATGCCGAGATATATGGAATAAATAATGGCATTTTTTATTTCTATCGTTTTTATATTTTTTATTAAATATGAGATATTATAATGGTGATCAACAAGAATGATAATTTCAGGAATTTGGTCAATGATCAGCTGAATAAGAAGTGCTCCAAGCATAAATATTATTCCGATGCCTACTGAAATTAACACATCCTTAAACTTCAAATTAACAAACAAACGCATATTTTAACACCCATATTTTCATTTATTTATTTTTTCTATTTGTTATAGGTGTTATATATCTATTATATATAATATTTTTAGTTGAGGAAATTATCATTAGTTTCAAGCAATTATTAAAAAGGAAAATATTTATATAACTGTTATAGATAATATATATCAGGAGGTATAATAATGGCATCTGATGGTGATGCATATGGGGAAAAAAGGAAATATTCTGCAAAATCTGTTGATATTGATGAAAACGAGGCTTTTAAAATTTCTGTAGACCTGTCCTCACCGGAACCAATATATAAGCAGATATATAACTGCATTGTCAAAAATATAGCAATTGGAATGCTTAAAAAGGGTGATAAACTTCCATCATCAAGAGAATTATCATCAATACTTGGAATAAATTATCATACTGTTAACAAGGCTTACAGTGAGCTTGAAAATGATGAATACATATATCAGGATAGGCGCAAGCATGTTATTGTTTCCGGTATAAGGAAGGAGCATAAAACCATGAACCCATTATGGGAAAAACAGATAAAAAATTTAATTCTGGAGGCCATATCAAGCGGTTTTTCTGTGGATGAAATAAAGGCAAAGATAAATGATTTAATTGAGGAGGCATTGAATCAGGAGGAAAATTAATATGATTCCGCTTTTATTTATATTAATAAATGTGCCTGTGATAATTTTTATAGGTCTTGCCTATGGTTTAATTCCATATTTAACAAGGCCGGAGCTTGTATTTGGTATTAGAATAAAAGGCGATGTTTATAATCAAAAAATAAAAAGCATGAAATTTAAAAATTTGTTAATTGACCTTTTGATTTCAATAGTATTTACATTGTTAACATTAATATTATACGTTTATATTAATATAATTGTTTTATTAATACTGCCTTTGACCGAGATAATTTTGGTATTGCTTGTTTACTTTTACTTTAGGTCACATGTTAGGCTTTTGAAAATTAATTTAGAAGATAACCAAAAGGTGATATCTTCCTATATTCCAAAATCCAATATAAAGGTAAGTTTGTTATGGTATGTATTTCCCTGGATTGAGCTTATGTTTTTTATTATTATTGGTATTATTTACTACCCGCATATACCATCAAGATTCCCCACACATTTTGGTTTATCCGGAAAACCAAATGAATATGCATCAAAATCGCCATACTCTGCTTTTTTTCTTATATTATTCGTGGGAGTTCCTGTAACTGTTGTATTTGATGTACTGTCATATGCAATTCAAAGGTCTGCTGCGGGCAATTCCCCAACAAAAAAATCCTTAATACAATTTAGAAGCTTTAATACAGGCATGGTTAAACTGCTTATGGGTATAAATTTAATTATTATTCTGAATATGTTCCTTGCAGCCGCCATTACCTGGGAATTAATTCCAAAATCATATATATTTATTATTGCGCTCCCGGTTCTGTTAATATTTCCCTTAATTTTATGGTATTCTGTTACCACAGGCCAGACAGGATGGAAGAAATATCCATATCTTAAGGATAATGAACATGATAATAACATTGAGGACGATAAGGAATGGGCAGGGGGTTTAATCTACCACAATAAGGAGGATAATAGAATACTTGTACCCAAAAGGTACGGTATTGGCTATACTTTGAATTTCTCAAATAGGTGGAGCTATATAATACTCATAATAATATTTGCAGTAATAATAATTTCACTTTTAATTGCATTATTACACCCTTAATAATTTTTTTCAGTTACCATTTAAAAATATTAAAGTTTTGTCCATTATATTATAATATTTATAAACTTTAAATTCACAGTTAAAATAAGGGTTGAAAAATATAACCTACATAAAAAACTCATTTTTAATAGCGTTTATTGCATCATCTATTTCATTAAAAGTATTGTAAAAGTGTGGTGAGATCCTCAGGGATTCAGCACGTGCAGAGGTTATAATATTATATTTCTTTTTTAAAATATATTCTGCCTCTGCAGGATTTTTCAATGGTATTGCTATTATATTTGCCGATTCTATTGGTGTTGCCAGTTTAATATTGTATTTTTCTAGCCTTTCCTTTGCATAATTAAATAATTTTCTATCCTCATTTTCAACATCATTATAATTCTTTAATATACATCTCATGCCTTCTATTGATGCATATATGGCTGGCATTCCCCATGTGCCATTTTCAAACCTTCTTGCACCTGAGGCATAATTAATATCTTCAGCTCCAAATTGTGCAGGATCCCTTTGAGAAAACCAGCCTATATTGGTGGGAGTTAGCTCATCACTAATTTTTGGATTTACATACAAAAATGCAACTCCAGAAACACCAAGTAGCCATTTCAGGTTTCCAGAGGCGAGAAAGTCTATTTTTTCATTTTGAACATTAATATTCAACGCCCCGAGGGATTGATAATCATCAACGTATATGTACGAGTTATTTTCATGAGCTATTTTGGCAATTTCACTTACATTTTGCATAAATCCATTAAGAGACGATACATGTATTGCAGTGACAAGGGTGGTGCTGTCATTTACTGCTTTTTCATATTCATTAATTTTAATAATTCCATTCTTATTTTTTATTGTTTTTATTTCAAGTCCATATTTTTTGTATGCCTGAAGAATAAAATTTGTGGTTGGGAATTCTAAATCGCTGGTTACTATATTGTTATTTCTTTTAAATGTAAATGAGCTCATCACTGCATCCAATGCAGAAGAGACTGAATATAGTACTGCAACATCATTAGCATTGGCGTGTATTATATCTGCAAAGAGTTTTCTGGCCTCATTTACCTTTTCCACCCACATATTCCAAGGATTTCCAAATGTTATAACATCGTCTGTATATTTTTCTAATGCATATTTTACACTTTTAAGCATTGGTGATTTGGAACATGCTGCAAGATGGTCAATTTTATCAAGGCCATAAAATAAATTTCTTATATTTTCTTTATTCATTGTTATTCCTCCTTAAAATCTAATTTTAGTTTATATTTTTTCCCAGCGTATATGTATAAAATGGCACATATGGCATAGGCAAGAATCACAAATGGACCCAGATCTATGGGAAATGTGAGTGATGAGATGGAATAATAAATTGCAAGAGCAACTATTACTGTTGATATTGATGGCATAATAATATGGGTTGATATCTTTTTTAATGTTTTTTCTCCCTCATTTTTAAATTTGGAATACAGAGAAAAATTAAGCATCACATGAATTATTAATGTTGTTACAGTACTTACTGTTGCAAAAAATAGGAAATCGTCAAAAAATCCATTAAAAAAGCCACCCTCAACATAATAAAAAATCATTGAAGATAACCCCGATAGAACAAAGAATATAATAATTATGTATATTAATGCAACATGGGGCGATTTATTTTTATTATGGACTGTGGATAAACGTGATGATATTAGTCCATCTCTTGCCATAGCATATATATTTCTAGAAAGTGCTGTTGCCATTGTAACAAATAGTGGATAGACAACAAAGAAATTTAATAAAAAGAATATGCCATTTGGCACAGATCCAAATTTTGATATTATTATGAATCCTGGGAAGATACTATTGCTGAAAGATGCCATATTATTTAATCCCCACCCAGCAACCATTGCATAGGAGCCGAGAAGATATATTGAACCCATAATTAGGATTATTGCCAACACAGCCATTCCTATTGATTTTCTTGGTGCTTTTGCCTCCTCACCTAAAGGAACTATTGACCCAAATCCTGCAAAAGAAAGGTAGCTCCCCGTTATAAATCCAAGGAATACTCCTTTTATACCAATATTATACGTCGTAAATGGTATTGCACCGATTTTTGGTGAAGATATTATTATGATAATTGATATTGTAACCACAAAAATAATCTGAATCATATTTACAACAATTTGAGATTTATAAGATGGTTTTATACCTTTATAAACTACATAAAACGCAGGTATAGAAATCAAAACAATGTAAATATAGCTAATGTAATCTGGTATGCTTATGCTTGTTATATACCCAAGTGTAGGAGAAAACGTTAGTATGTAATAACCTAGAATAAAAAGTAAGTTCGCAAATTCATAAAGTATGTAAAGAAATGCAGCAAATGATCCAGCAATATGACCAAGGCCATCACCTATATATCCGTAATATCCTCTGGCACTGGCCATCTTTTTAGAATACTGGTATATTGAATTTCCTGCAAGCAATGATGCCAAAAGGCCTATTATAAAGGATAATGGAGTTGCACCAAGTGCAAAAGCAGCAGCACCTAAAATAGAACCCCCAAATAACCAATTCATGAATAAAAAATATGCCAATATTATTATAATTGCTGTTTCAATAATAATAGCAGCCCTTATAATCATCCCATTTGCAATTCAGCCCTTTGAGGAACCCTCAGGAAAATTTTTTAGGGTCAGCTCACACGGTGATAGCAGGGTAAATATTTTATTGGTGAGCTGGCTGGGATGCCCAATAGGCGCATCCCTTTCATGGCCCCTGTATTTTGCATTAACACATTATGGAAATGTATCGTATTATCAATGGCATTCAGACCCATCAGATGTTTATCCAGATACGCCTGGATTAATTTTCACTGGATTTAAATCAAATGCCATAAATGCAACATTTATTTACCTTTACAATGAGACCTTAACTGGAAATGCACAAAATAAAACCATTAATGGAAATCTTGTTGATTATGGGTTATCCGAATTAAAATCAAGTGTTAACGTCAGCGAATATGAAATAATAAAAAAGTACACAACACAGGAGTGGATTTCAGGCAGCTTCTTTCAGAGCAGTGCAGATTCAGTTTCACCACACCATATAAATACCGTTTTATTAATTTCAGGTCCAAACGGCACATACTTTTTAAATGGCGGTCTTTACAGCCCAAAGAATATATCATCATACAGCGATAATTATCTTTTGGAAAATGGATTAAATATAACATATATAAGGTCTGCGGAAAATGAAATAGAAAATCAAATAAAAGCAGTTGAATAATTTTTATTTATTGTTCTGTATTAAATAAAGGTATAAATAAAGTTTTTAAATATATCATGGAAAAAAATGATAATAGCCACAGTATCTTTTAGGGATGGCAGGCTTGTTGAATCAGACCCTTCTGATGAAATTTCTGTTCTGGATATAAAAAGGTCACTTGCGTATGCATTTTTATATGACTATACGGTAAATGTTTATTCCAATAATTTAATTTACAGGGATGTTAAGGTCATTGCAATCAAATTTAATGAGAATGGAAACCTGTTTTTCACGGGAGTTTTTAGCCATGAAAAAAGGGTTATTAAAAAAAGTTTTTCATGGAGGGAAATAAATTACATTGACATAAATATAAATAAGGAGCCCGAAAGTTATTACTGAGGTTTTAATTTATATGAAAATTTCTGTTTTACCTTTTCAACCTTTGGTTTTATAACAATTCTGCAATATCCCTTCTCCGGATGCTTTGCAAAGTAATCCTTATGATAATCCTCGGCCGGATAAAAATTACGGTACGGTTCAACCGACACAACTATTTTATCATATTTTCCAGACGCCTCAAGGGATTTAATATAATCCAGAGACCTATTTCTCTGCTCTTCATTTGTATAAAAAATTGCCGTACGGTAATTTGTACCTATGTCCTCACCCTGCCTGTTTAATGTTGTTGGGTCTATTGCCGAAAAATATATCTCAAGCAGGTCATTAAAGCTGATTTGATCGTTATCAAATCTTATTTTAACGGTTTCTGCATGGCCTGTTTCCTGACTGCATACCTGCTCATATGTGGGATTTACCGTGGTCCCCCCTGAATAGCCAGGCTGGACATCAACAACACCCCTTATGTCCTTAAAAACAGCCTCCATGCACCAGAAGCAACCTCCAGCAAAATAACATACATCTTCC
The DNA here is from genome assembly GCF_001402945.1 of Acidiplasma aeolicum. Taxonomy (GTDB): domain Archaea; phylum Thermoplasmatota; class Thermoplasmata; order Thermoplasmatales; family Thermoplasmataceae; genus Acidiplasma; species Acidiplasma aeolicum. The sequence goes on along the minus strand of NZ_LKBG01000279.1, from coordinate 48 downwards.
ATGATTTTATATTCTAATTTAATAATTATAGATTTCTATAATAAAAGA
>NZ_LKBG01000278.1 GCF_001402945.1 Acidiplasma aeolicum | reverse complement strand
ATTATTTCTATTTTATAAAAATTAATAAAAATAAAAATATCCTTTAAAAAAATTTAAAATTTTGGTACCATGTATTCTATTGTTGCCATAAAGTTTTCAAATACAGGATACAGTGTTAACAGCACTGGCTGTGCTATTAATTTGCCTGTTAATGTCATAAGGTTATAGAAGTAGGCGGATGTAATTGAATTAAATACGAATCCCTTTACTAATGGTGATACAAAGAACACATCGTTTGGCATTGGTGTCCACATGTAGGCGAACTGATCATATACTACTTTTTGCACTGCTGGCATTAAATTAACCTGATCGGTATGATTTACGAAGTCAAGATAGGTAAAGTAAGACTGGAGGGTTCCATTATCTACCCATGCATCATTTCCACCAAAGGCGCCACCCTCACTTGCATCATATACAGGTATAAGCTGCTGTCCTATTGGATCTGGATAATCTGGCAGCCATCCCAGAAACACAAATTGTGGTGTTGCAGAAGCGTTTGTCCATGAGTTCACAGTGGATTCTGTAACTCCTGCGCTGTTGAAGGTTAGACCTATTAACTTAAATGAGTCTATTGCAACAGTTATTTCAGATGTTTCTACGGCATTGAATGGAGAAATTCCTGTTATTGTAAATGTATGTGAGGATAAATCTGATCCCGACCTGTCTCCAAGTTTGGTACCGTTTGGCAATGTCACATAGAAGCCCATGGCCTTGCCTGCCGCACTTATATTTTGCTCTGCAGCAGTTAAATTCTGTGCGGGAAGCGAAAAATTATTTGGATTGTAGAATTGGGATCCATATATTGGAGATAGTGGACCAAGTTCCTCATATGCTTCAGGTGTGCCATTGTAATTATTTTTATAAATGGCAAGCATTGCCGAGTAATTTAATGCATTGTACAGTGCCTCTCTGAAATGAAGATTGCTTGTGTACTTATCCTGCATATTCATTGATATGTAAAATGTACCGACAGTAGGATAGCTATGCACTAGCGCTGATGTTCTCTCTGATTTATTGTAAAATCCGTTTATCATCTGCTTGAATGATGTTGGACCTATTGTCGATATTTGTGATATTCCCCTATCAAAGTCCTCAAGCCTGTCTGCATGCGTTAATCCGTATTTTATTACTACTGTTTTTATATGTGCTGGCTGGGCTATGGATGGGACCTGGGATGTGTGGCCAACAACCCAGTAGTTGGGGTTAGCCTTAAGCACTATTGTTGATAATCCCTTACCAACGCTTGATATTATGTATGGCCCTGAGCCTATAACGCCATTCGCATCAAGGTATGAGTTAGGCGTGTTATATGTCACACCACCATGGGCATCAACATCGCTTGGTTCAACTATGTCTCCCCACCATCCTGCTATATCCTGTAGCAGATATGAGTATGGAACCATGGTATTGATTGTAAAATTATATGTATTATTCACAACCAATGCCTGGTACGGGTATTCCATAACCTCCATTTCTGTATGGTTATAATTGAAATTTGATAAAATGTTGTCAAGATCCATTGCAGCAACTGTGTAATTTGGCTGATCTGTTAAAATTGTGCCACTATCATTATATTTAGCATTATCTGGAATTTTATATCCAGCATGCTCAAGTGCCTGCAATGTTCCATTTGGAATTGCGATCCCCGAGTATGAATAAACTGTTGAGTTAAATAATATTCCTGGGTAATCAGACACATATGGACCCTGGCCCATGATTATGCCTCTCTCAAATGAAAACCAGACTGATGTGGCATTTAGGGCCTGACCGTTACTGAATTTTGCATATGGTCTTAATGTAAATGTATAATTCTGGTCATTATGTACTGTGTAACTGCTGGCTAAAACAGGGACAACGCTTGTTGAGCTACCGTTAAATTCAACAAGTCCATTAAAAAGGGCCGCAAATAACGGTCCGTTGGTTTTGAAAAAACCTGTAGCAGGATCAAGCTGTTCCGGTGCTGCCGTTTGGGATGTATCTGTAAAAACCTCAGGCGGATGGTATAAAGCCAAAAAAGATACAGCAACAACCACCACCACTACAACAATCGCAATAGCTATCTTCAAACCTTTCTTCATAAGCATAAAATTCTAAATTGTATATAAACTTTTTTAACAATACCCTGTCAATCATATTTAAACTTTTTTTAAAAAATAATCATATAGAGTTTTAGTTTATTTACAAATTAATTATACATATAAATAATCTGAGAGATAAATTATTATAATGAATACTTATAAAAGACAAGTCATAATTCGTCTGACATTTATATGAAAGGAACGTTAAAAATTTTAGACTTATTTGTATTTTATTAGGTCATATAGTATATTATTATTTTATTGAATTATACTCTTGATATCTTCAGCATGTTAATATTATAATCATTACCTGCAAATTAGCTGTTTTGTGTCAATTATTTGAATTCTCTAACCAGTTTTCAGGGGTAATATGATTCAATTCCAGTTCGTCTTTAATTTTATTATATATCTTCTCTGCCTGTGGAATATCTTTTATTAAGAAATTTTTCCTTCTAGTAATTATATATATTGAATAAAGGTTAAATTTTTTTTGAAGATACCCGGAGGTTATAAAGAAGTCTGAGAAGTTTTTATATGGTATTTTGTATGACCTAAAAAAATTTTTAATGTAAATATGGGTATCATAAATCTCTATTCTATACGACATTTTAAAAAGTATATAAAGAAGTCCCATAAAATAAACTATTCCAAGAAATATGAAATAATTTAGTATGGTTTTATAGCTAATTTCCAAAAAAGCTGAAAATATGGCGACCAGTATTGTTATTTTTATCAATGTTTTTTCAATGGATTTTATCCATAAAGCCAGCATAGCACCTTAACACCGTCTACATCCCTGAATTCCGGTTCCCTCTGCCGGCATATATCCATGACCCTGGGGCACCTATCACTAAACCTGCACCCCTTTGGAATATTAATAAGGCTTGGGACGTCACCTATTGGAGACTGAAGTTCCTTCTTTTCAAAATCCGGCACCGATGCTATTAAAAGCTGCGTGTATGGATGTTTTGGTGTTTCCATAACCTTTTTTACGGGTCCATATTCAACAAGCTTCCCAGCATAAATAACGGCTATATCATCTGCAACATACTTGGCCACACCCATGTTATGTGTAATAAATAAATATGTTAGGTCTGACTGCTTTTGTATATCTAAAAGCAGATCAAGTATCTGGGCCTGTATGGACTCGTCAAGTGCGGATGTTGGTTCATCTAAGACAAGCACGTCCGGGGCCTTGATAAGTGACCGTGCTATTGCTATTCTCTGTATCTGGCCTCCAGATAATTCTTTAGGTTCCTTATTTGCAATTTCATCATAATCCATGCCGACCATAGAAATTACGCTTTTGGTCTTTTCCATGTCAAAATGTCCAAGGGGTTCTGATACAATCTGCTTAATCTTCATACGTGGATTCACAGAAGTATAAGGATTTTGAAACACCATGGAAATATGCTTTCTTGCGTTATGAATTGTTTTCCTGGTTATTTCCTCTTCATTGAAATAAAACTTACCATCTGTTGGTGTTTCGATAGTTGAAACTATTTTTCCAAGGGTGGTTTTGCCTGAGCCTGATTCACCCACTATTCCAAGTATTTTTCCTTTGCCAACCTCTATTGAAACGTTATCCATGGCCCTAACATAAACAGGTTTTCTTCTAAAGATAATATCAAGCAACTGAAGCTGTTGCGTTAAATAGTATTTTTTTATATTTTCCAATTTTATAATGCTACTCAAATAACCAGCACCTCACTTTATGTCCATTACTAACATCTATTAACGATGGTTCAAACTCATGGCACTTGCCAAAAGCCTTATCGCATCTTGGACTGTACCTGCATCCCTTAGGAAGGTTGAAAAACGATGGCGGGGAACCCTTAATATAAAATAATCTTGTATTGGTCTTATAATCTGTTGGCACACTTTTTAACAGCCCAATTGTATATGGATGGTCAGGGTGTTTAATTAAATCACTGGATTCATTTAATTCCATAATTGTTCCTGCATACATAACAATAATTTTCTTAGAGATTACATATGCCAGACTCAAATCATGTGTTATAAATATTATTCCCATCCCATATTCTTTGTTTAAAGCCTTTAATAGATTAATAACTTGCGCCTGTATGGTTACATCAAGGGCAGTTGTTGGTTCATCAGCTATTAATAATTTGGGCCGCAAAATTAACGCCATGGCTATTACAACCCTCTGCACCTGACCTCCAGAAAGTTCATGCGGATACCTCTTCACAATCTGATCCGGATCCGGCAATCTCACGGATTTTAATGCATCAACTACTATTTTATTTATTTCTTCCGGGGCAACACTTGTACCATTCCTCTGAGCCTTAATCTGTGCAGCCTCTGATAGCTGAAAACCAACGGTTTTTACCGGATTAAGGCTGTTTAGAGGATTCTGAAAAATCATGAATACCTCTGTACCCCTAATTTTTGTCATCTGTTCTTCTGTTAATGATAATAGATTCTGGTCATTTAGGATTATTTCTCCGGATTCCTCTCCTGACGGTGGGAGTAATCTTGCAATAGCCCCACCAAGAGTACTTTTACCTGACCCTGATTCACCAACAATGGCTATTGAATCTCCCCTATCCATGTTTAATTCAAAGTTGTTTAAAACAGTTGTTTTGCCATTAACAGTTTTATAAGAAACTTTGAGATTTTTAATTTCAAGCAACAAATTATATGCACCTCAATATTCTATCCTGTTATTAATTATGTCCTGATATCTGTCACCCACCAGAACGAATCCAGCAACTATTATTAGTATTGTAATGCTTGGGAATACTGCATACCACCAGTCAGCAGGAAGATACTGCAGACCGTTTGAGGCCATGGCACCCAGTTCCGGTATAGGTATGGTTAAACCTATTCCAAGGAAGGCTAATGTTGCATAGGTTAAAATAACATTGCCAAAATCAAGTGCAGCATAAGCTATTACTGGGTCAACACTGTTCAAAAATAAATATCTGAAAAAGAGGCTAAATCTTTTTACACCGTTTATTTTTGCGGCCTGCATATAGTCCATGTTTTTGATTTTAAGAGTCTGACCACGGAAAAATCTTGCATATGTTGGCCACCATACTATGCTTAAAGATATTATCACAGCATCAAAGCCAGCCTTTAATGGTATGGATATTGCAATTACAAGTATAAGAGCTGGAATAGAAAGGAATGCATCTGTTAACCTCATAAGGATATTCTCAAGCCAGCCACCCCGCCATCCTGATATTATTCCCAAAGCTGCACCAATAATTATTGCTGAAAATACAACCACCACAGCAACAAGGGCATCTCTGGGCATTGAGTATAGCATCCTGGAAAGTATGGATTCACCAAGGGCATTTGTGCCAAGTAGCATTGAAAGTGATTTTGTCGATGGCCCTTCAAGTTGAAGGCTAAAATTGGTTGCAAAAGGATTTGAGGGTAACAGCATATAGCCAAGTTTAGGATTACTTGTAAAACCGGCAAGTTCCTCCATTATTCCTTGTATTATGGACCAAATTAAGAACCAGCCAACTATGATAAGCCCTATAAGAGCTGATTTATCCTTTATAAACGACCCAAAATAGCTTACCTTTTTAAACTCTATCTTATCCTCGTAGGCATTTTCGTCAATCACTTTACCCTCACCCTCGGATCCATAATACCATATAATATATCAGCGACTAAATTGGCTATAATTATTGAAATTGCAATAATTACAGTGGTTGATAGTATTGCTATGTAATCCAACCTATATATGGATTGCACTATAAACCATCCCATACCATGATAATCAAAAATATCCTCAACAACAACAGCGCCTGCCACCGCATATCCAAATGTCAGTGCAAGAAGTGTAACAATTGGAATTGCTGCATTCCTTAAGGCTGTTCTATAAACAGCAGTATCCCTGCTAACACCCTTCATTAATTCAAGCTTAAAATAATCTGATTCCATTGCATCAATCATTGATGCCCTAGTAATTCTAGTAATTACACCAAAACTTAAAAGTGCTATTGCCATAACAGGAAGAATCATATGCCTTATAAGACTAAGAAGATATGCACCATCACCTGCTATAATTGCATTTAAAATTGGGAATGCGGCAACGTCTGGAGGCGGTGTCAAAACCGGATTGGCTATACCTGTAGATGGCAGCAAACCGAGATCATATGCAAAGAAAAGCTGAAGTACTATTGCTATAAAAAATGGAGGGGATGCCCATGTAACCAAATACACGCCCTTTACAGCATGATCCTGTATTTTTCTCCTATGTGATGCACCAAATGATCCGGTATACAACCCTAAAAATGTGGATAATATAATGGCAGGAATAACAAGTTCCAGTGTCCTCGGGAGAAATCTTCCTATTAAGCTTATCTCAGGGACGTGATAAACTGGATCATATCCCAGGTTACCACGGAAAATGTTACCAATATACAACAGAACCTGTGTATACAATGGAGCGTTAAGGTGGTATTTGGCAATAATAGCATTTATTTCTGCCTTTGTGTGATGTCCTAACCCGGCATAAATTCCTGCCATGGCCTGTGGTGTGGGTGCTATTAAATGGATCAGGAAAAATACTATTACTATTATAAATATTAATGTAACAATTGCATAAATTGAAAAGTACATATAGAATGGTAACAGTGAAAGCGCA
>NZ_LKBG01000277.1 GCF_001402945.1 Acidiplasma aeolicum | reverse complement strand
TATATGTAAATGTATGGCTTATATTTAATATTATTAATCATTTGTTAATCGAAATTGTTATATCTAAAATTAAGATAAATAATAATGAAAAGTGAGAGAATATTTGATTACGTCAGGGATGTCGACACGGCACTTATAATAAATGGCGGGGAAAACCAGATAGATAAAACATTCTTTTATATTACCGGTGCAAAAAGCGGTATATTTGAGGGTTCAGCATTATTTATCAGGCCTGATGAGGTAAAAATTATCACATCAGAGCTGGAGGAACAGGCTGCAAGAGAAACAGGCTATGACGTAATTATATTTAAAACAAGGGATGAATTTAACGAGATTATCAAAAAAATTTTTGAAAACCATACAAATATAGGCATCAACTATTCAGCAGTTTCACTGGAACAGTATAAAAACATTCTTAAAATTATTCCCGATAAGGAATTTATAGACATATCGCAGTCCATACTTGAGGCAAGAAAAATAAAGGAGGATGATGAGATATCAAAGATAAGGGAGGCGGCTAAAATAGCCAGCGATTCTCTTGAGGATGTAATACCAAAAATTAGGGAGGGCATGACAGAAATAGAACTGGCCGCAGAGGTGGTTTATGCCATGATGAAAAACGGCGCATCAGGAGAATCATTTAGCACAATAGTTGCATTTGGTAAAAATTCATCCATGCCACATTATTTTCCAGGAAAAACAAAATTAAAAAAGGGCGATTTTGTTTTAATAGATTATGGTGCTGTTTATCAGAGATACTGCTCCGATACAACAAGAACAATGGTTTTTGGGAGGGCCAGTGAAGAGCAGAAGGAAATATATGAAATTGTTAAAAGGGCACAGCATGAGAGCATGATAAAAATAAAGGAGAATGTAAATGGCCGCGATATAGATAAAATAGCCCGTGATATTATAGACTCCACAAAGTATAAGGGGAGGTTTATACATTCACTGGGCCATGGGGTTGGCCTGGATGTTCATGATCATGCAGCACTATCACCATCCTATGATTTTGTCCTAAAGAGCAATATGGTGGTTACCGATGAACCCGGTATATACGTACCAGAGGTTGGTGGGGTCAGAATAGAGGATGATGTTCTCGTTAAAAAGGACGGTTATGAGCAGCTTACAACATCAACAAAGGATTTAATAGAACTGTAAAATGATAACAGATAAATTTTTTGTTGATTATGATTACGTGTCATCACCGGAAAACATAAATACTGCAGCCAATTCCCTGTCAGACAGGAAGCCCATGCTTCTGGCACTGGAATATATAAAAAATATAGTTAAAAAATATGCTGATAAAAACAGGTACAATCAGGTGCTCGACCTTAAAAGTTTTGGCATAGCACTATGGATGATTAAATTAATCAACCAGAGAAATTTAACATCCAGATTTATAATAGAACAGAGGGACGTATTTGAAAATGAGATATTGAGGCTTATCAAAAATGATACCGAGTCATTTATAGATTACTGTCATAGGGCCAAAATAAATGTATTTGTATCAAATAATATTATTAAAATCCCATTTAATTTTTTTATCACATATAATAAAAAAATATCCGGATTTAAATACAGGTTAATATACCAGAAAATGGAAAATGGACTTATAATAGTGGATGAGGGTCAGATTGCCCATCTTTTAAGGGAAAACTTTGTTGAAAAAATTAATATTATATACAATTCTATAAACAGTGATCAGGCCGCACAGATATTTAAAAGTTATCAATCTGAAATAAACTTAATTAGAGATGAATTTATAAAAATAAATGCAAAAAACGAAATGAAGCTTGGAGATGTGGATTTTACAAAATTTCCGCCATGTATTATTGAATATTTAAATGAAATAAGGGATAACCAGAACCTGCCACATCTTGCCAGATTTACGCTTGTAAGCTTTCTGCATTCAATTGGTATGTCAAATGCTGATATGATAAATATATTTAGAAATGTGCCGGACTTTAATGAAAAAATGACCACGTATCAGGTTGAGCACATTACCGGAATAATCTCTGGAACAGAATACTCGCCGCCAAAATGTGTAACATTAAGATCAAATCATCTATGTTACATGGATGATGATCCACTTTGTAGAAAAATTAATCATCCGCTTGAATACTACAAAAAGAAAAAGTTCAGAAAATCATAATCTGTTTTCTATAATTTTTATTAATGTGCCCTTTTTTATGTTTCCATCAATAAGAAACATGTTTGTTTCCTCATAGGGTATTCTTGGATATTTACATTTTTTTATTTCATAGTTAAGGTTCATGGACTTTAAAATTGATTCAAGCCGGGAATCATTGTACCTTGTGGCCTTTTCACGGTTTATTCTCCTGCCAAGGCGCCTGCTAATATTTGGGTTAAAATACTGTGAATATAATGTTATCATTTCACAAGTACTGCATTTATCACGCCGTGCTGGCCTGGCCTGGATGTTATCATTGCATTTCCTATCTCCGTTGATATTACTGTACCCTTATTCATAATGTTCCTTTGCACATAATGCGGATCGGCATTATTTTCCTTAACTGTTATAATTTTAACCTTCTTTGTTGTTTTATCATCGGGATTGTATACATTTGCAAACTGTTCATTTAATAAAACAACCTTGGTATTGCCACCTAAAGTTCTTATTGTTTTTCTTTCAGTCTCACCAATTTTTGTTAATGATGGCTCCCTGCCAAGCTCGTATCTTCTTTTTGAATGGTTTCTCTTTAATTTTCCACCTGTAAATTTCTTTGTACCTTTACCTTGATATATTGTCATAAAAGGTTTATTATTTCAGGTTATATAAGTTTTTATAACAACAATTTAAAGATTATTGTACTATCTTTAAATACAACATTGAAATTTTGTGGTGTGAAAATAGGTGTAATAGATAATGGTGGACAGTGGACCCACCGTGAGTGGCGTGTCCTAAAATCATTTGAAGTAGATGCTGAGATATTCCCAAATACTGTTGATGATGAAAAATTAATAGACCTTGATGGACTAGTTCTATCAGGTGGTCCTGCAAGCATAGAATCTGAACTTTCAAAACTTGGAAATATTAAGCAGTATATTAATCATGATTATCCAATTTTTGGCATATGTGCAGGTGCCCAGTTCATTGCCTTAAATTCAGGCGGGAATGTATCAAAGGCAGTACATCCTGAATATGGCAAAAAGGAGGTTAATTTTTACAGTAAAGGCTCAATATTTTATGACATCCCTGAAAAAATTATAGTCTGGGAGAACCATAATGATGAGATTAAGTCCATCTCTGACGATTACATTATATGTGCCTCATCAGATACTTGCAGGGTGCAGGCCTTTTATCATAAAAGCAGGGATATATTTGGCGTTCAGTTTCATCCTGAGGTTAATAATACTGAATATGGCACAGAAATTTTTAAAAATTTTATAGAAAGGTGTAAAAAATAAATATTTTAAAAATATAAACATTTGTGTTTATTATTAAATCTGATGATTGTTACGGCCTTCTTGATATGGAGCAACATACTGCATATATTAAAAACGAAAGAATAAGCATACCCTTGAATTCTGTTTTTGAGCCTGGAGATACAATTAAATTAAGGAGTAAAACCTTTGTAATATTAAATCCTGATCCACAATTTTTTTATCGTATATCAGGCAGAAGGACACAGACAATACTTCCTGTTGATGCCGCCTATATAATATATACAGGGTCCATAAATGGGAGTAAAAAAATTCTGGAATCCGGTGTTGGTACAGGCAATTTAAGCTATTCAATACTTAACTCAATAAATGCATCAGGAAAACTTGTTAGTGTTGATATAGATAAACAGAACATTGAAAATGCAAGGAAAAACGTTTATTCGCTTATGAATCCTGATAACTGGGAGCTTATTAACGGCGATATTAAAACATTTAAAACCGAAGAATTATTTGACACAATTATACTTGATATGCCAGAACCATGGGAATGTGTTGATAATCTCAAAAATAATCTTAAATTTGGAGGATACTTTATAACATACTCACCAACCTACAATCAGGCTGAAAAAAATGTTTTATCATTAAATAAGAATAACTTCACTGTTTTGGAAACCGTTGAATTAATAAAGCGTAACATACTTGTAAGGGAAAATGCAACAAGGCCTGATAATAATATTATAGGCCACACGGCATTTATTACCATTGCTGTAAAGCTAAATGTTTTATAATTTATTCATTCTGGTCAAAGCCAAGCATCCTGCTTATTTCCTTATATCTATTTCTTATGGTTACCTCTGTTACTCCGGATACCCTGGCAACATCCTTCTGTGTCCTTGATTTTCCGTTTTTTATTGCTGCTATGTATATTGCCGCTGCTGCAACACCTGTTGGTCCCTTTCCCATTGAAATGCCCGATTCCGATGCAAGCCTTATTATGTTTTCACTGTCTATTATAACCTTTTTGTCCAGGTCAAGTTTATTACAGAACTGTGAAACATATGAGTATGGAGTTGCGGGTTTAATATTTAATGCAAGTTCCTTTGCCAGATGCCGGTATGCCTTTCCAATTTTTTTCTTATTTACATATGATACCTTGGAGATCTCATCCAGCGTTCTTGGTATATTTACCATTCTGCATGCAGCATATATGGATGCACATACTATGCTTTCTATGCTTCTCCCCCTTATAAGATTCCTCTCCACGGCCTTTCTATATATTAATGCGGCTGTTTCCTTAATATCCTTTGGAATTCCAAGTTTTGTACCATCCTCATTCAGTATCTGCAATGCCATGGACAAATTTCTTTCGGCCGCATTGCTTACCCTAATTCTCTGGTGCCATTTTCTAACCCTGTAAATCTGGGCACGATTTTTATGTGGTATTCTCTTTCCGTAATAATCCTTGTTTGACCATGAAATCTCAGTGGCTAGACCCTTATCATGGCTCATAAAGCTGCTTGGTGAGCCCGTCCTTGAACGTTTTTCATCCTGATCAGAATCAAATGACCTCCACTCAGGTCCCTGATCAATAATGGAATCCTCAATAACCATACCACAATCATAACAGGTTAATTCCCCTCTTTCATAATCCTTTACAAGATGATGTGAACCACATTCAGGACAAACTTTCACGTCGTCAACTTCCATTAAATACCACCCAAGATTTATATAATGCTTATTACTAAGAGTATTAAAAGTTTATTATATATGCAATAAAAATTTATTAAAATTATTTTTCCAATAAATAATTTATGAATCTTAGATAAGTGAGATATTACACAAATTTATACACTAATATTTTAATATAAAAAACCTAATTTTTAATAATCTTACGAAAAGTTTAAATATAAACTATGTATATAGTATGGTACAATGAAATATGAATGCCAAATAGTGCATAAAAGAAACAATGAGATATTGATACGGATTAATAATTGCCTTAATTTACATGGTAAAATATATGACAGTAATGAAAAGGCTATTGGCAGGATAACCAGAATACTGGGACCCGTATCAAATCCGTATGCCCTCGCATATCTGGCATCCGTGGATTATTCCCCGGAAAAAGTATATGTAAAATGTTAGGTGATAAATATGGTTGATGAAAAGGAAAAGAAGAAAAATATATATGAGATAGATAAATGCCCGGAATGCGGTTCCTCACAGTTGGTCAGGGATTATGAGCGCGGGGAGCTCGTTTGTTCAAACTGTGGTTTGGTTATTGATGACAGTTATATTGACGAGGGGCCAGAATGGAGGGCTTTTGATTCAGAGCAGTCAGAAAGCCGTGCCAGAACAGGCTCTCCAATGACATACACAATTCATGATAAGGGTTTATCAACCGATATATCATGGAAAAATAAGGATTCATATGGTAAATCCATCCCAACCAGAAACAGGGCACAGCTTTACAGACTAAGAAAGTGGCAGAAGAGAATTAAGGTCTCAAACGCAGCAGAGAGAAACCTATCACAGGCATTGCAGGAGCTTGAAAGAATGGCATCCAATCTTAGCATTCCAAACGATGTGCGTGAAACTGCAGCCGTTATTTACAGAAAGGCCGTTAAGCAGAATATGATCCGCGGCAGATCCATTGAGGGTGTTGTTGCAGGGTCAATATATGCCGCATGCAGAATTACAAACGTCCCAAGAACCTTGGACGAGATAGCATCTGTTACAAGGGTAAAAAAGAAGGAAATTGGAAGAACATACAGAATCATGGCAAGATACCTTAAACTTAATATACTGCCGTCAAAGCCCGATGACTATGTAAACAGATTCTGCTCCAAGCTCAGATTATCAATGGAGGCAAGAAAGAGGGCAGAGGAAATTCTTAAAATGGCTGTGGACAACGATTTAACATCAGGTAAGGGACCAACTGGTGTTGCAGCAGCTGCAATATACATAGCATCATTGATAACCGGTGAAAGAAGAACACAGAGAGCAATAGCTGAGGTTGCTGGTGTAACCGAGGTTACAATAAGGAACAGGTACAAGGAATTAACAGAAAAACTCAATTTAACAATTGAGGAATAAATTTATATTTTTAAATTATAATATATTTTATAAAAAACCTCATAATTCCTTAGAAAATCGTCTGGAAGGCTGTAAATAGATTTTAATTCCAGATTCTTAATTTTTATGTTTAATTTCTTTTTATTTACCGTCATATCAATATTTTGGTCATTGTCGGGATTTAATATATCATAAAGTATGCTGCTGTTTTCCTCTTCTATTTCCAGTTCTATTTCCATGTTACATAATCAATAACAGTTTTATAAAATTTATAATATATGATGCAATATAGAGTTTAGGCGGAGGTTACCGAGTCAGGTTAAAGGTGACAGACTCAAAATCTGTTCCCAAAGGGGTTCGCCGGTTCAAATCCGACCCTCCGCATT
>NZ_LKBG01000276.1 GCF_001402945.1 Acidiplasma aeolicum | reverse complement strand
GATCTTTTTTAATTTTAAAAAATATTTGTTAAATATTAAACTATTATTTCTTCTAGCTCTTCATCAGGCTTAACTTTTATTCCTTTAGTTGCTACTAGTATGGCGCCTAACAACACCGGTAATGCACCTATTAATAAGTAAGTGTATAAAAATCCTGCTGCTGAAATAACGAATCCATAAGCTAAACTTCCCAAAATCCATGCAGCATCATTCAAACCTACTTGCCATGAATCGGCAGTGCCTCTAACCCTAGTTGGATAGGTTTCGGCAATATAAACCCACCATGTACCATTCCAAGCTAGTACTAATGGATAAAATAACAAGGTCGCTATTATAGTTTCTAGTAAACCAGAAGATAATGCAAAAAATATAACTGATATACCACCTACTAAGCCTATAATTGCACTAGCCCATTTTCTTGTTATTTTTTGACCTAAATGTCCCATTAAACCATATGCAAAGAATGCTAAACCATTTCCTGCTAATATGATGTAAAACGATTGTTCAACTGGTATGTGTTTATAAACAACTAAAGCCGTTGATGTAAAGAAAAATAAAGCTGGAGTGGAAAATTCATGAGATAGCTCAGTTATTGTACTATATATAGTATGTTTTTTTAATTTAGGGTCTGTAAATAATTGTTTATATGGATACTTTGGTGCTTCTGATAAATCTATCTGATATTTTTTTGTAATTTCTTTTGCTTCATCTAAATGACCATTTTTTGCTAAATTTCTTGCTTTAATAGCAATTTTAGATCTTTCTGGTTCTTTAACCCAATGTCTCATTATTACAACTAAAAGTATGGGAACAACACCTATTAAAAAAGCTATTTTCCACCCCAAATCTAACGGGAATCTTGGAACTACAGTTATTGCTATCAATGTTGCTAAGAAATAGCCTAATGGGAAACCTGCTTGTATCCAACCATACAAGCTACCACGTAATTTTGCAGGCATTTCTTCGTTGGCAATTGTTATTCCGGTAGGAAATTCAATATATGATGGCCCATCAGATAGTACTCTTATTATAATCAGGATAACTACAGTGGTAGCGAAGATAGTAAAACCAGTAAATATTGCCATAGTTAAAAGACTGTACTGCCATACTGACTTTCTGCCATATGTGTCTAAAAATGGACCAACTATCCAAACGACTATTGTAGCACCTAAAAATATTAATGCAGTTATTATTCCTGTTAAAGCTATAGAAATATGATATGTACTCATAATTAAAGGTAAATTTATTGAATATAGATTTAGATCCATGGAAGCCATTGACCAACCCAATAGCGCAACTATAAAAATAAACCATTTATATTTTGTCATTCCTTTAAATATTGGTTCCTTATTTGCAACCATATTTGAGTATAAAAATTAAATCAATATAAATAAGTTAGTTTACATGTATACTACAATCTATAATTTATTTTTAATATAAGTTATGAAATCCTTAAATGAGTTCCTTAATAAATTTATTGCTTTTCATATAACTTACCCCCTTTTCCTCATATGCCATTGATGGTGTTACCCCAGGCCTTTCATCTATACATAATGACATATGACTTCTCTTATAATTATAATAATATACAACCTCATCCCATGTTGTAAAATAGGGTTTTAATGATTTAATTGTATAATTTAGCCTTTCTAATTTACCATTTGTTTGGGGATGATCCGTTCCTGCCAGTATATGTTTTATATTATTATCATCCAAATACTGCTTGAACTTATTCTTATCTCCTATTATTCCATTCTTTCCATTTGAGAAGGATTGAGTGCCATGGTCTGTTATTATTTCCTTTGGTTTACCATATAGTTCTATTGCTTTTATTAATGTATTTATTGTATTATCTATTGTTTCCTCACTGTATACACCAAATCCTGTTATAAATCGAGATGCATCATCCCCTATTATTATTAATTTCTCTTTTTTATTGTATTCAGTCCAGTCAATATGCCATAGTGAATTGCTGTTAGACCTTTTATACTTACATATTTTCTGTGGTTCTTCTTGTTTAAAAATTGATATTTAATTGTAAATTTTAATGAAATGAATTATGCAACTGACTGACTTTATTGTTTAAAAAAGTTTTTATATGATATTAATAATATTAGAACGTGGATGTTAGGAAAGAACTTATTAAAAAAATATACGAGTTCTTAAAACAGAACGGATTTAATGTATCTGAGCCGGATCTATATGGCCTCGTTACATTTGATATAGTTTGCAGAAGAGATGGTGAAAAATATATAATTAAGGTTCTTTATAATATTGACACGTTTAGCAAACTGAGTGTTTCATCATTATTAAAAATGGAAAAAATAACCGGATCCATAGCAGTAATTATTGGAGAAAAAACTGGAACTGGAGCATTAGAAGATGGTGTGTTATATTTCAGGCACGGCCTCCCAATATTTTCATTCCAAACATTTAAGGAATATATTAATGGACAGAAACCCTATATATATTCTGCTCCCGGCGGCTTCTATGTTAAAATAGATGGAGAAAAGATGAGAGAGATAAGAAATAGCAAGAATTTTTCAATAGGATATATTTCCCAGAAATTGGGTGTTTCCAGAAGGTCCATATCTCTTTACGAATCTGGAAGCTCTGCAACAATAGATATATATCTAAAGCTTGAAAACATACTTGGTGATGATATAAGCAGGGAGGTGGATATTTCCACACTTAAAGAAAATATAAATGTAGAGGAAGAGGATATAAATGATGTATTTATAAAAGAAGTTTTTAAAATAATAAACAGCTTTGGTTACATATCTGAATACATAAGCAGGAATCCATTTAATGGCCTTTCATATGATGTTCAATCATTCCTTATGATAGGAGCCTTTAACAATGCCGAGGAAAATTCTGAAAAAATAATGTCCATAAAAAAAATAAGTGATGTTCTTGGTGATATACCAGTAATTATTAACAGGACATATTCAACAAGAGAGAATATATATGGATGCCCCGTCGTAAATATCAGGGATTTAATGAATATAAATGATAGGGATACATTTAAAAAAATTTTAGTTGAAAGGCTATGATGGAAAAAATAAATGATTATTTCTATATATTTGGTGGAATAAAGGGTTTAATACGTGATGGCGATGAATTAAAAAGGCAGCTGTATTTTGTCAAACCAGAAATTATGATGATTACCATATCACCGGAGGAGGTTAAGGGCATAAAATATTTTATTGAGAATCCCTTTGAAATGACGCTTTCGGATTATGAAATTATATATGGTGTTAATCTCTCGAAATACGGAGAGGTTATGACGCCATCACCAGTGTACATAGAGGCTGCAAGATATTCAATTGATAATAACATTGAGCTTATAGGACTTGATATGAATGAGGATGAATACCAGAGGGCATATTCAAGAGATGTTAAAACCCTTGACCTTATAAGGCACTCAATAAGGAAAAAAAGGATAAGCAGGACAGCATTTAATAACAAGACGCCTGAAGAATATGTTGATGAATGGAATAAAATGGTTGATATAAACGGATTTAAAAAACTAAATGAGGAACGCCTGGTATATATTGAAAAACGTATAAATGAAATTTTAAATGAAAAAAATAATGAGTTAAAGATGTGCATATCCGATTACGATTTTTATAAAGACCTTGTTAAATATTTTAAAAACAGGAACCAGAATTAAATCCTGTCCTTGAAAACTATGTATATCTCACGCGATTCAGATCTGGATGCCCTTGGCTTTGTAATTTTATTAAACGAATAATACTGCTTCCATTTATTTATAAAATTACCCGTTTCATCTCCCTGGAACTGTTTTATAACAACATTACCATGCGGTGAAAGCAATTTTAATGCCATCTCCATTACCGCAGTACCAAGCAGGTAGGATTCATAATGATCCCGCTCCCCAATTCCACTGGTTTTTACCATGGCATCTGATAGTATAACATCTATTTTTTCAATTCCCTCGCCTTCCATAGTTTTTTGTATAATATTTATTATATCAGGGTTCTTTATATCTCCCTGAATAAATATAACACCATCTATTGGTTTCATCCTGTTTATATCAACAGAGATTACTGGCCGTCCGGTTATTGTTCTGATGACCTGGGTCCAGCCACCTGGTGATGCCCCAATCTCAAGGACGTTTGAATTTTCTGATATAACATTGAATTTTTCCTGTATCTCCATTAATTTAAATGCTGCCCTGCTGCGTAAATTATCCTTTTTAGCCTTTATATAATATTTATCCTTTCTGTTCATAATAATTTCTTTTATTCTCCTATATATTTTTTGTATTCCTCTGCTGTTAGGAAATTATACTTTTCATCATCAAGTTTTATTTTCACTATCCAGTTTTTGTATGGGTCCTCGTTTACAAGTTCAGGTGACTTTTCGAGTTCCATATTAATCTCTATAACCTTGCCGTTAACTGGTGAATAAACATCCTCTGCAGATTTTACGGATTCAATTGTTAAAAGCACATCCCCAATTTTTTTGTCGTCTCCAGGCTTTGGCATATCAATATATACTATGTCTGTAAGCTGCTGCTGTGCATAATCACTTATGCCTATGGTTGCCACACCTGCATCCACACTGAACCATTCATGTGTTTTTGTGTATTTTAACTCCTCCGGTATTCTTGACATAAATGTATATATTAAATATGTATAAAATATATTTTATATTTAAAATAATTGATCAATGCTGCGGTTTTTTATTTCCATGGTGATTTTAGAAATAAAATCCTGAAGGTTATATGACCTTGTTTTATCCTTGCGGTTTCTAACAGAGACTGTATTGCTTATTTTTTCCTTTTCACCAACAACTATAATATATGAAACTCTCATTGGTCTTATAAGTTTTATTTTCTTAGATATGGTATTTCCAGAAAGGTCGAGTTTGGATCTTATATGATTTTTAACAAGCTCACTGTGAACATACGAGGCATAATCGTTATAATTCTCAGATACAGGAACCACATAGGTCTGCACCGGGGAAAGCCATGTTGGCATCTTTCCGTTGAAGTGTTCTAAAAGGATTGCAATAAATCTTTCGTAGCTTCCATAAATGGCCCTGTGAAGTATAACCGGCCTTGATTTTTTGCCATCTGAATCCACATATGTTAAATCAAAGTTTATGGGCATGAAGAAATCCAGCTGTATTGTTGAAAGCTGCCAGAATCTTCCAAGGGCATCCTTAACATGTATGTCAATTTTTGGGCCGTAAAATGCGGCATCCCCTGGATTTTCCTTGTATTTTAAATTTAGATCTTCCAGTGCGCTTCTAAGATTATCTGTGGCATTATCCCACATTGAGAAATCAACCTCCAGATTTGTTGAACCGCATTTAGGGCATTTTAATACACCTGATGCAGCCCTCATTTCAAATTTTTCACCACAATCCCTGCAAATGTATGATAGCAGGTAATTCTGTGGGTTTGATTTATCTATAGTACTTAAATCGTATGATATTTCAGATTCCCCCATTATTGTCCTAAAAACATCAGGGATTATTTTTATGAGAGATGATACCTCATCAAAAATTTGATCCGGTCTTAAAAATCCATGACCATCATCTATGGTAAATGCCCTTGGCCTTGTAAGACCACCCATCTCACCAGATTTTTCATAACGGTAAACTGTGCCGGCCTCAGAATATTTAATGGGCATTTCACGGTAACTGTGAACAGAACGCTGGTATATTGCTATATGCCCGGGGCAGTTCATGGGTTTAAGACCGTAATCGTCCCCGTTGCTCAATTTAAACAGAAACATATCGTTTTTGTACTTATCGTAATGGCCTGATTCCTTCCATATGATGTCACGGTATGCATGCGGTGTCCAGACATCCTCCCAGCCATTTTTTTCATTAAGTTCCCTCATGTAATTTATTAGTTCATTCCTTATGATTGCGCCATTTGGCGTGTAAAATGGAAAGCCAGGGGCACGTTCATCAAATAAAAATAAGTCCATTTCCTGGCCAATTTTTCTGTGATCCCTTTTCATTGCCTCTTCCCTTCTTTGAAGGAAATCCTTTAACATTTTCTGATCAGGGAATGATGTGCCATAAATTCTCACCATTTTTTGCTTATTTATATCACCCTCATAATTGGTGCTTGCAACAGACAAAAGTTTAAAGGCTTTTATATACCCTGTTGACGGCACATGCGGGCCACGGCAGAATTCAATGTAATTGCCCTGTCTGTAAATATTCGATATTTCACCATCCTTAAGGTTTTCATTTATTTTATCTATTTTATAAGGGTTATCCTTAAATATCTCAAGCATTGCATTTTTATCCTGCCTTATTTTTTCTATTTTTAAATTTTTTGATGCAATTTCCCTCATTTTTTCCTCTATTTTTGGGAAATCATCCACTGATATTGGTGGCATATCAAAATCGTAATAGAATACATCAGAATCCTCATTGCTTGTATTGGGCTTTGCACCAGGATATAAATCAACAATAGCGTTTGCAAGCAAATGGGCGGTGCTATGCCTTAATATTTTTAGACCATCATCGGAGTATATATTAATTAATTCAACTTCTCCTGATTCGCTGGCTGTATCATCAAGGTCATGTAAAACGCCATCCTGTTTTGCAGCAATTATTAAATGCTTTGCCCTATCAGAAATAATATCTGAATACCTCTGGCCCTTTTCAATCCTGGCAGTAATATTAGAATTCATCCTCTATGAATTTTTAACGCATATATTAATTTATTTTTATAGCGTGTCCAAACCTTCATAATTTGTTCGACAATTGTCATATTTATTAATTTGAAAATTATTAGTGGGATATGGCAGCGAACCACATCCCATTAATTATGCAAAGGTTGGATAAAATAGTTGCGGAGGATAGAATCAGAAAGTACTC
>NZ_LKBG01000275.1 GCF_001402945.1 Acidiplasma aeolicum | reverse complement strand
TGAGGATTAGCAACGATTTATCATCTATAATTGATGTGCATCCATGGTTGAATTCATTTTACTGGGAATAACGGTGGGTGCATTAACTGGCATTCTCGGTTCGAGTGGCGTTGTAGCCGTAGTGCCTGCATTAATAATAATAAATTCTGAATTGCCGCAGGATGCTATTGGTACGAGCCTACTTATAGATGTTATCACGTCAATTATGGTTGCATATGTATATTTCAGGAGGGGTAGAGTAAACGTAAAGAAGGGCCTGCCCATGATTATTGGTGCAATCATAGGTTCCCAGCTCGGTGTCAGGTTGGCCTTCTTAATTCCACCTCTGGCCATAAAAATAGCATTTGCCCTGTTTATAATAGCTATGGGTATTTATTCGTTAATCAGGAAAAAAAATTTACCGGAAAAGGAAAAGCAAGAAAAGAGGAATTTAAATATTAATGGATACGAGATAGTTTTAATAACAATTCCTGTGGGACTGGCTACAGGCATTCTAGGGGCTAGCGGTGGAATAATGTTTCTTGTTATATCAATATTAATACTGAAACTGGATATCAAAACAGCAGTTGGAACTGCTACGTTTGCAATGATAATCTCTGCTCTCTCCGGCACAGTGGGTTACCTTATTGTTGGTCATATAATAATCCTGGCTGCTATTATTATAGGAATTGTATCCATAATATCCGGATTTGTATTTTCCAGGATCGGGAATGACTTAAACCCTTTGACTACTTATAAAATCCTCGGAGTTGTTTTTATAATAATAGGGATAGTCCAGATAATTTTGTGAGGGTTGATTATGAATAATAAAGAATATAAATGGATTGCTCTTTTTATAATGAGCGTCTCAGAATTAATGGTTATGAGTTTATGGTTCAGTGCATCTGCTATTGCACCTGAACTTGCAACTATCTGGGATATTTCTGGAATAGGAACACTTCTTGTAACATTAATGGTACAGTTTGGTTTCGTAGCAGGTGCTCTTATCAGTGCATCTTTTGGACTTGCAGATAAGATTAACCCAAGAAAATTGTTTTCTTTTTCAGCAACCGTTAGTGCTATGTTAACAATCATGTTTGTTTTTCTATACCATTACTTTTTTATTGAAATGATTCTAATGTTTTTAACAGGTATTATGATGGCTGGCATTTATCCCGTGGCTGTTTTAATAGTATCAAGCTGGTTTCCGACGAGGCGCGGATTGGCTCTTGGCATTGTTATAGCCGGGCTTACATTTGGTTCTGCACTACCACATATAATACTGAATTTGCCATTTATTAGAGAATGGAAAGCATTGCTGGAGTTTTCATCACTATTATCGATCTTGGGAGGAGTCCTGGTTTTTTTGGTTCTACATGATAATAAAAAATATATAAATGCACCTAAATTTAAATGGGATACAATCAACCTGATAATCAGAAATAAACCGGTAATGCTTGCAAATTATGGTTATTTTGGACATATGTGGGAGCTTTATGCCATGTGGACCTGGATTCCCGTATTTATCTTTTCAAGTTTTGCTTTTTATTATTCTGGAAGCAAATTATTATTCATGGCAGGTATTGTTTCATTTTTAATTATTGGTGTATCCGGTGCTATAGGGTCCATACTTGGTGGAATCATATCGGATAGAATCGGAAGAACTTTATCAACGTCCCTATATATGGGTGTAAGTGGGACCTCTGCAGTATTGATCGGATTAACGTATCATGCTTTACCATTTATAACAATAATTGTAGGAATTGTCTGGGGAATAACTGTGATAGCAGATTCGGCACAATTTTCAACAGCAGTTACAGAATTGAGCAGCGATAAAATTAGGGGTAGCGCATTAACATTTCAGATGGCAATAGGATTCTTAATAACAGTTGGTTCTATTTATGTTATAAATATATTAAGAACAACTATTGGATGGCACTGGGCTTTTTCAATTCTATCAATAGGACCATTACTGGGAATAATTTCCATGATAAGGCTCAGATACAAAAATGAATCTTTGTTAATGTGCAATGGTAAAAAATAATTTCAATAATTTTTTGTTGATTTTTAGTGCTATAGCCAAATAATAATCTGAAGTTATATTAAGTGCATTGATGTGGTCTGATGCAAATTTTACCAGCGATACAGGTTATTTCTCAATTAAATTTGATAATATCCACCATCTTGGAAAAATGGATATAGTGTAACACGTATATTTATAACAGTTAAATACGGTAAACTTTTCGTAGTGTCTCAGATTTTGTGTATGCTCAAGGATACCTCCTCTGGAACATGTCCGTTATGGCGTCCTGGCATTTATAGAATCCCTTTATAGATTGGAGAGACCATTTTTCGTTTAATACGCTATACTGAGGTATATTATTTTCATTGCGCTCTCTTCCGATGGAAGTGAATCGATTATCTTTATCCTTCTACGTATCTCACTGTTCATCCTCTCGATTATGTTCGTTGAATGTATTGATCTTCTTATGGATTCAGGATATTCGTAGTATTTTAGTAGCGATCCTAAATTCTTCTCCATGCTGTATACTGCTTTCGGATATTTAGAGGACCATTTATTCTTGAATTCATCAAATCTTTTTCTCGCTTCTTCCTTCGATTCGGATAAGAATATCTCCTTTAGATCGGAATCGATGTCATTCCTGTCCGATGTCCTGACATGCTATAGGAAGTTTCTCGACGTATGTATTGTGCAGAGTTGAAAGTTAGATCTTGGATAAAGCTGTTTTATCTGTTCTTCTATACCGGGTAAACCATCAGCTACGAATAATAGAGGTTTTTCAACACCATGTTCGTGCAGATCGATAAGAACGTTCCTGTAGGCGATATGATTCTCTACCGGATTGATGTAAAAACCTAAAATTTCGTAATGTCTGTATTCGTCTATGCCCATGGCGAATATCGTACATTCCTTTTGTACTGTATCTCTTCGAAGAGAAAAGAACATGGCATCCATGAATATCGCTATGTACATTTTGTTGAGCGATCTCCCCTTCCATTTCTCTATCTCCGGCATCGTTATGTCTGTTATTCTCGATATAGTGGATCTGCTATATTTGCTGTGAAAGACTTCGTCAAGTATCTCAGCCATCTTCCTTGTCGATATGCCTTTTGAATACATCGATAGTATGAGGTCTTCTATCCCTATGAATCTCTAATACTCTCCGAACAAGGTATGGAACTCATCATCACGATCCCTGGGTACTTTAAGTTCTTCGACCCTTCCTCTATGTTCAGAGTGGCGTACAGGCCATCGGAGCTCCTCTGGAAGTCCTTGACCTTCAGTTTGAGGATTTCAGAAACCCTTATTCCACTATCCCACAGGAGTGAAATTATGGCCTTGTCCCTTGAATTCTTACAGGCATTGAGGAGAGATTGAAGCTCATCGTATGTTATCATCTGATCTGCTGCACTGTATCTGCTCTTCACCTTCTCCGCATGAATATCCTTCCAGAACTTAGGCAGTTCGCCGTCGTTCACGTATCTGACGAACTTTTTAAGCACCTTTTTGAAATCCGATATCGTGGATGGAGAATACGAGGCATGCCTCATGGTTGCCCGATCCCACAGTTCAGAAATTGCGTTGAGAACGTCCTGCTTGGATGGATTGAGAATCTTTTCTTCCAATATCTCAGAGAGGATGAGCAATCTCTCGTAATAAAAATACTGCCTGTGCTCCTTTATGCCTGATCCCTCTCGCAATACTTCCACGAACTCGAATATCTTGTCCTTAACATTATCCGGCAAATCAGAATTTTTCAGCCTCTGCTTTACTTTTTCTAGGTTCTGTTTTACATGATAGATCGGTTCCATGAATATGTTAAGAAATGGAGTAATATTAACCTAATGGATTTATGCTCCGATCGGGATTTGAACCCGAGTCATCGGCTCGAAAGGCCGGAATGCTTGGCCGGACTACACCATCGGAGCTTTTTATCTATTAATGATTTAATAAAAATCATTAAAATGTGAAAGACAATTGCATTATATTAATTAAATATTTTCTTTTATAAGTGTCATTTTTCTATCCTCGCCAAGTGATATAATGCCTATTTTTATTCCCGTTTCATTCTCTATAAACTCAAGATATTTTTTAAGATTTTCTGGCAGGGCATTATAACCCTCGTTTATTATTTTTTCAGCATCAAGATCCCCCCAGCCATCAAATTCCACATATTTAACCTCAATATTGTCAAAGTCAGAAAGGTTTTTTGGATAATAATTAATTTCCCTGCCATTCAAAATATATGATGTGGCAACTTTTATTTTTTTAAGCTTCCCAAGTATATCTGTTTTTGTTATTGCAAGGCAGTCCACATCATTAAGCATGGACGTGTATTTTAACAATGGTATATCCAGCCATCCAACCCTTCTAGGCCTGCCAGTTGTTGTTCCATACTCATTTCCAAGATCCCTTAATGTTGAATCATTTAATATCTCCGTTGGAAACGGGCCTGAACCAACCTTTGATTGATATGCCTTAAAAACACCAATGACCTTGTTAACCTTTCTAAAAGAGAAACCAGACCCTGCAGATAGTGCACCGGATATTGTATTTGAGGATGTGACAAATGGGTAAATGCCAAAATCAATATCAAG
Source organism: Acidiplasma aeolicum (assembly GCF_001402945.1). Classification (GTDB taxonomy): domain Archaea; phylum Thermoplasmatota; class Thermoplasmata; order Thermoplasmatales; family Thermoplasmataceae; genus Acidiplasma; species Acidiplasma aeolicum. The sequence goes on along the minus strand of NZ_LKBG01000275.1, from coordinate 24,570 downwards.
CATGCCACCCTGTGCGCCCTCAAAAAGTATGTTTTTTCCAGTTTTATATTCATTATTTATTAGCTCCTCGGTATAATCCACATATTTTATTATTTCCGTGCCCAGATTATAAAGGTTCATTGCAAGTTTATCCCTTTCATTCTCATCATTAAATTTTGAATCCCTTAAAAGTTCCCTTTTCATTTTATAAATGGTTTCAATTTTTTGTTTTATTATATTTATATCAGAAAGATCAATAATCCTTATTCCGGTTCTTGCATATTTATCCTCATATGTTGGGCCTATTCCCATGGATGTGGTGCCTATATTTAATTTTGATCTGACGGATTCCTCCTTTTTGTCAAGGCATTTATGCATTTCTGTTACAACATGGGCGTTCATGCTTATTTTAATATTTATATCCCTATTTGAATCCTTTAATATTTTAATCTCTGATAATAATTCATCAGGGTCTATAACCATGCCATTCCCCAGTATTACTGTTTTTGCCTGAAGTGCACCGGATGGTATTAAATGGAACTTATATTTTTTTCCAGATATTACAACGGTATGCCCGGCGTTTGCGCCGCCATTAAATCTCACGACATCGTCATATGAACCGCTTAAAAAATCGGTTATCTTGCCCTTACCCTCATCACCAAACTGAAGACCGAGAATTACGGATATCATTTAAACCTATAACGTATTTTAATCTAGTATAAATTAATTTATTTAATGAAAATTTATTAAAAATAATTTTAAAATTACATTTTAATTTAAATATTTGGATACCTCTTCCGCGCTGTAAACATGGAACTTTTCCCCAACCTTTATTGAGGCTATTTCAGGTTCCTTCATGGAAGAATCGTCTGTAACTGCTGCCTTCAGGGCTGCTATACCCATTTTTATTGCCTCATCAAGAGACATATTATCCTTGTACTCCTTTTCTATATACTCTGTCACAGCATCCTTTCCGGCACCTATTGCAACCGACTTATACTCGTTTATTGTACCTGCAGGGTCGCAGTCAAATAATCTTGGTCCAATTGTATCGGTTCCCGCAAAAATAATTGACACACCATACGGCCTAACACCACCATACTGTGTATACTGCTGCATCTGGTCTGCAACCTTTTTTACAAGGTTCTCTATATTTGTTAATGATCCATAGGTAACCTTTTCCTGCTGGGCACCAATCCTTGCAAAATCTATAAGAACCCTTGCATCCGCAACAAGACCGGATGTCACTGTGGCAACATAATCATCAATCAACTGTATTTTTTCAAGTGAATTTTTTTCAACCAGCCTGCTTCTTATCTTTTTTTCTGAAAGCAGGACTACTCCATCCTTGAATTTAATACCCAATGCTGTGGAACCTTTTTTTACTGCCTCTCTTGCATACTCTACCTGAAATAATCTCCCGTCTGGAGAAAATACTGTAATAGCCCTATCATAGGCCATCTGACCTTGCTGCATTTATTCACCTCTTCCTTAATTATTTTAATCAATTATAAGTTTTTCTTATATTTCCCGCGACACCATTATAATGATGCTTATTATATATTTCAATGATTTATTTAAATTTTGACTGAAAGAAATAAAACTTATTTAAAATCAAATATATTGAAAATAAAAAATAGTGGCTTTTAATAATCAATTCATGCATGTGTCACCCTTCGATAATTTTATGCATATCAGACCTGAGGGCCATTTTCTGGAGGCTGTTAAGAGCTTTAAAAATGCAGGTGGGGCATCATTTAACCTTGTAAATTTCCCTGAGGGTACGTATGGCAAAAATCATTATATTGATTTGTATGAAAAAACTTTAAGGGTTGGAAAAAGTATAAGGAATCTTGGTATTAATATTATAATAACACTTGGTCCATATCCCGCAGATTATCTCCATTTCCAGCAAAAAGAACTGAATCCAGTGGATGAAATGAAGAACGGTATTGATATTGCTGTTAAATTGATAAATGATGGTAAGGCAGATGCACTGGGTGAAATTGGGTACCCGCATTTTAACGTGGATAATTATATTTATGAGGATTCTGAAAAAATTCTGATATATGCCATGGAGAAATGCAGGGATTATGATATACCATTAATAATGCACACCGAGGATATGGATCAGAATAAATATAAAAAACTGGAAAATTTGGCCAGAAAATATTATAGAACAGACAGGGTGTTAAAGCACCATGCAAACCCCCAGGACCTCTCCATTGATAATAGCATTCTAAAATCCCTTGTTGCCTCAAGGCAGAATACAAGGGCTGGTGTTGAATCAAAAAAAGATTTCCTTTTAGAGTCGGATTATACAGATCAGATTGAAAAGCCAGATAAGGTTATACCTCCATACTCTGTGCCCAAAAGGGCAGAAATGATTAAAAATATTTATGATAATTATGAGGATATATTATTTAGAATTTTCAATGAAATACCATATAAATTCTATAAAAAAGATTTCTTTCTTGAATAATGCCATGAGAATTATATAAAATAAAAATCAGTAAATATTTTAATAGAATATAATTACACTAAGTGTTATGATTAATATAAGCAAATATGATAAAATACTTGAGGAATTAAAATCAAACCTCTTCTCTGAGAGAAAAATGAAAAAATTAAATAAAATCAATCCAAATTTTTATAAGGATATACATGAAATTCTTTTGGAGCTTGAGGATGAAAAAAACTCAGTTCTGGCGGATACAGACATTAAAAAATATATGGAGATAACGAAATTAATAGATGATTTAAAGAAAAATTTCAGGGCATTTTTCCAGGTTAGATTTGAGAAAATTGCAAGGTATTCCGTTTATGACATTACTGATGATATAACAGAAAACATGACACCGGAGGAAAAAAATATTATAAATGAAATATCATTAAAACTCAGAGATTATTATCGAGATTTTGCAGATGTAAAAAGGTTCAGGGAGTCAGAAACAGAGAAACCCGAGGAAGAAATTATTAATAAGGAGGAACCGGTACAAGGCATAAACAATATTGAAGAGGCCAAAAAAATTGAAAACCCGGTTGTTAATAAAAGCAATAAGGATGAATTGCTACTGGTTAGAATACTTGAAAATCTGCCCCCAATAGCCCAGCCTGATGGTGATTATTACCTGCATAAAAATGATATTTTATACCTGAACAAAACATTTGCGGAAATTCTGCATAAAAGGGGTGCGCTTTCATATATTAACATTGAAAAAAAGGAAACATTATAAATATTATTTAAATCATACCTTATGGAAAAAATATGTGATGTTGCTGGTTGTAATGAAAAGAGCTTTCAGACAGTTCCTGCAGACCTTGCCAGAAAGGTTTTTTCATTTAAGGAGGATAAAACAAAATACCATTTATGCAAGGCACATTATAAAGAATACAAGAAAAATACTAAGAAGGAAAGGGAAACACAGAGAATGGACTGGTAATTTATATCATGGACGGAATATCTATAGTAATTACAACCCTGAACGAGGAAAGAAACATAGGGGCCCTGCTGGACTCACTTATAATTCAGGAAAGACCCTATGAAATAATTGTTGTTGACTCCAATAGCATTGATTCCACAGCAGATATAATAAGAAGCTACGAAAAAAAAATTGAGAATATAAAATTAATAGAGGCCAGATCCTCCAGGGGCGGTGGAAGAAATATAGGTGTTGAATCTGCAAGGTATGATTACGTATCATTTATAGATGCCGATGCCACAGCTTCTCCCGACTGGATTAAAAATATTAGAAAGTATAAATATAAATACGATGTAATTGCAGGTACCATAATCACTTCCGGAAATAAATGGTACCGTACTGAAAGGTTAAAAATTTATCATAACGGTATAGAGGTTACACACCCATCAGCAAATTTAACCTATTCAAGGGATTTTTTTTTAAAGATGGGCGGTTTCGACCAGAGTTTTATTACTGCAGAGGATATTGACTTAAATATACGGGCGGTTGAATCGGGTGCAAGATGGGCATTCTGCAGGGAATGTATTGTTTATAATAAGGCCAGGGATACCCTTCTAGGATTTATAAATCAGGCGTACTGGAATGGTTATGGAAGGGCACAGCTTTCATTCAAACATAAAAATATAAGGGCGGAATATTTTAGTGAAATAAAAAATATTATTAACCCTATATATTTTTTAAGGAATCTGGCAGGTCTATCAGGTTATATTTATGGAAGGATAAAAATAAATGGAATTCAATACAGTGCCAGTGAATAATTAAGACTATTGTTTTTCAGCATCATCAACATCACGTGCAATTTCATCTATGTCCCTTCCACATATTTTTGATAGCTCATCATTAAGCATTTTTATTCTTTCGGCAGCTTCATAAAGTCCCTTTTCATGATAATTTTGAATTACCCTATCAAGGCTTATAATTCTGTCACTGGCAACAAGATTATCTGCCTGTGCCACAATCTTTTCTTCAATAGTTTCAGGAATGTAATCCTTTTCTGGAATTCCCAGATTTTTAGCCTCTGCTGCGGTAATCCCGGCACCTGTGTGGTGTTCAACAATGTTAATAATTCTATCATCTATATTCTTATCCCTTAAAATCTGTGCACCAATAACTGCATGGTCGATACCATTAGTTTTTGTTCTGCCTATGTCATGAAGTAATGATCCTGCTGCAACAAGGCGTCTGTCTGCATTTGTATACCCTGATATGGCCATGGCAAGTTCATAAACCTTCTTTACGTGCCTTATTATCCTATCACTGGCGTTATTATCATACAGGATCTGAAGAGCCTCCTTTTCATCTGGTATATATTTTACCATTTTACCATGTTCCATTGGTACAATATTAAGCTTTCCATTGAAATTCTTGTGCAGTTCCTTACCGTTAAAATACCTGTCAAGGAAGATGGCAAGGGCCGATACCTCGCTATGTGGCTGATTTGCTATGGCAATATTATAATCTGCAATTAAATATGCATCAATTGGTACTTTTTCTGCACCAACAAGAACTATCATATCCCTGTTTTTTGTTTTTTCCCTTATCTCCTCTATTTTGTCATCAACATTAATACCATACATTGATAGATTTAACCTAATCCCATTAAAATCTCTAAAATATTTTTTCCAGTTAACACCAGAATTTATTTTAAAATCCCCACCGAATCTTGAAACAACGTTGTTGATGTTTTCCTCAAGGAGTTCATCCTTTTCATCTATTACTATTCTATCTGCACCAAATGCCCTTGCAACCAGTGATACATGGGTTGTTATCCTTTTATCCCTGAATGGCCTGTGCCCTATCCTAAGTACTGTAATAGAACCGTGATGTTCTGATTCCATTTATATCACACTCTATAAATATCCAATATAATTTCCATATCTGAATTCACATAAAACAGGCATAAATTAAATTCATTTTTAAACATTATTTTCCATTTCTATTCTGTATCCCTTTAGATATAAAACACTGGATCTGTTTATTATTCCCTTTAATAGTGTTTGTGATATGTTAAGATTTTCAGAGGCTGTTCCGATAAAGACCCCTCCATCAACCATCATTGCCTTGATTTTATTTTCATAATCCTCAAGCTCTTTCTCGGTTAATGTTGTTGCATATATTATATCAGCCAGATCTGGCATGGAACCTATCAAATTTATCTGTATATTGGTATAATATGTATGATACGCTTTTTCTGGTCCCTTATCACCAGTTATCCATTGACTTTCCACCATTTTAATCTTATCAAGGTAAAGCAGTGCCTTTTTTCCCTCAACGCCATATTTTTCATCTATTTGAGGCATTGTAATCCATCCGGTGGATAAATCAAGTAAAAGTTTTCTCTTAACGTCGGTATCAGCTGCATGGAATATTGTTACCAGTTCCCCAACGTCATTCACAACCTTTATCCTATTTACCATTCTTTTGATATTACAGAAACAGATATAATAATTTCTAAAGTCACCAAATTTTATTAATATAAATTTGTCAATAAGTTAACTACAAAATATAATTAATTGAAATTAAAATTTTGTTTTATGGAATCTGGCATTATTACGGAACTATCTCCATCAGCGAAATTGATATATAAAATTCTTGAGGAAATTAAGGTTGCCAGATTGTGCCAGCTTATGGAACTAACAGGTCTTTCAAGAAGAACCATCCTTTATTCCGTCAAATCGCTTAATAAATATGGTCTGATAGATATCACAACATGCCTTTCCGACACAAGGCAGAGGTTTTACTGCCTTAGGATTAAATAAGGTGCAAAAAATGCACAAATAGCAACATTATTATCTTTTATTTAAATGCAGTAATGAGTTATTATGGATGCAAAACAAAAATTAAATGAGGTTAACAGAATAATGGCAGAGACCGGAAAGGATAATTCAAAATTCCAGAATGCCTTCTTTGGTTTTATGTCAGCAACAATGGATAACAGTGTACTGGATCAAAAAACAAAAGAATTTATTGCATTATCCCTCGGCATGGCAGCAAGATGTGAATGGTGCATATCTTATCATGTTAACAATGCAATTAAGGCCGGTGCAACCAGGAAGGAGCTAATGGAAGTGGGATATATAACAACCTTAATGTATGGTTCACAGGCGCTTATGGAAATGAACAGCCTTGTGGATGCCATTAATGCGTTCCTTCCAGAATAAATTTCACTTTATTATTTTGATTGACCTATTTTTTAACGCTCTAATATTCTGCAATCATTATAATTTTGTAGTGTACTGAAATGAATTCTTACATGTATCTATTTTTTCAACATTTAATTTTATTGCTTATGCATATTAATATTATAATATTCACAGCGGCATAATTTACCATTTTAATTATTTAAATATGATTCTCTTTTTTTCTCCTATGTAAAAAATTGTTAATTCCCTCTTTCGCTTCTTTCATTGTACTGTTATAAACTATTACATTTGTTGCAAAATCCAAGGCATTTTCTGCATTCATTTCTAGTTGTTTGTACAGTTCATTTTTTCCAAGTGCTATTACATTAAAATCAAACCTTGTTATTTCCTTTGCAAATTTTATTGTTTCCTTATATAAATCCTCATCTTTTGCAATTCTATTTACCAAACCATACATTAAAGCCTCTTCAGAACTTAAATAATTGGCGGTGAATAATAGCTCTGTGGCTTTTTTTAAAGGTATGTTTCTCGTTGTATAAACAGATGGGGTGCTGCAGAATAAACCCTCCTGTATACCTGGAGTTGCAAATTTTGCAGATTCAGAACATATTGCGAGATCACATGCCGCAACAAGCTGACATCCTGCAGCCGTTGCAATGCCCTGGACAGATGCAATAACTATTTGCGGTATTTTCCTTATTAACTTCATCATATTTCCACATACATTAAATAAATCCATAACTTCTCCCGTATCGGCAAGTATTTCATTTAAATCGTGTCCAGAACTGAAAACAGGACCATTTGATCTTATTATTATAACTTTTATATTTTTATTCTTTGAAACATTATTTAATTCATTGTAAAGCAAAATTAATACATTTTTTGATAAGGCATTCCTTTTTCCCTCATTTTCAATATTTATAATTTCTATATCATCTTCCATTTTAACCTCTATTTTTCCCTCTGTGGCTTCCATAATTATATAATATTAAATATTATATAAATTTTTTATAAAAATTATAATATCATCTTTTAGTATCTGCTGCTATTTAAAAATAATTTTACAAATTCTAAAAACAGGGAAAAACTTAGAAAATATATTCTAAAATAATCTTAGAACTTTATCATATCTGTTTATTACTAAATATTTTAATACTATAATATATTTTTTAATTATGGATAAATATTCCCGGCTGATTATTTCACTTCTACTTGCAGTTCTTATGGGGGCAGTTGATTCCACAATTGTACTGCTTGCACTTCCAACAATAACCGATAATTTAAAAACAGAGTTATCAGCCTCAATATGGATTATTTTAATTTATTTACTTGTAATTGCAGTTGGAACAACACAGCTTGGAAGGCTTGGGGACATTATTGCAAGAAAAAATATTTTTATTTTAGGAATTTCTATATTTACAATAGGTTCTGCACTATGCGGAGCATCAGCAAATATTGATGAACTAATATCCTTTAGGCTAATACAGGGAATTGGAACTGCCATGGTGCAGTCAAACAGTGGGGCAATTATAGCGGATAACTTTCAGCCGAATAAACGTGGCAGGGTTTATGGATATACATCAGTGGGATATAATGCAGGTGCAATGCTTGGAATTGTTCTTGGTGGAATAATCACAACTTTTATTGGTTGGAGATATATATTTTATATAAATGTCCCGATAGGAATATTTGCCATATATTATGGAATTAAATACATTAACAGGAGTGAACCTGTAAGTAATAAGCTCGATCTTCCTGGAATGGCATCCCTTGGTTCTGCCTTAATACTTATATCATATGCCGCAGTGGATATATCAACATATGGAATAAGAACATTTAATATGGTTTTAATCGGTATTGGCATAGTTATGGTAATGTTCATGATATATATAGAAACAAGGGTTAAAAAACCTTTATTGCCATTAAAGGTATTTAGAATTAAGATTTTGTCATATTCATTGTTTGCATCATTTTTCCAGAGTTTGGGATTTCTGGCTGTTGTTTTTATAATTATAATGTACCTGCAGGGGATACGCGGGTTAACACCGTTTGACAGCGCATTATTATTGCTCCCCGGATATTTAATAGGCAGCGTTTTGGGACCATATTTCGGAAAGCTTGCAGATCGGATAGGCTCAAGAATACCGGCAACTGTAGGACTTCTAATGATGGCTGTGTCCATTCTAATTTATACAACATTAACTGTAAATTCCTCACTTTATATGATACTAATTGCATCTGCAATTACAGGGACTGGTTCATCAATGTTTTATCCTGCAAATAACAGTGCAGTAATGGCAAATTCGCCTAAGGAGCTTTACGGCATGTCATCTGGATTTTTACGAACCTTAGCCAATATAGGTATGCTTGGCAGCTTTGTGATATCAATATCCATAGCAAGCTTAAGTGTACCCAGAAGTGTTGCGTTTGAGGTGTTTGCAGGGGTTGGCAAGCTTGTTGGTGGTGTATCATTATCCTTCATGGCAGGAATACATTATTCATTATACGTTTCAATGGTGATAACCTTGATCGGTGCAATTCTATCATTTTCCCGTGGAAGAGAGGAAAGAAAAGCAATTGAAACCATGGCTAAAACATAAATTTATTTATTGTTAAATATCAGAATTATTGTAATATTTTTTGCATGCAGGTATTATATATGGATGACCACGTATTTTGAATATAATTATAATAAACACATTTTGATTAGCCTAATAAAAATATTAAATTTTTGAATTTTCCAGAAGCTTGAAATATATCTTCACAATTTTCCATGCTTGGAATATACAGAAATTATAGAATATTATCAGCATTATTGTAATAATAATCATAATAGTTTGAAGGAATATTATAAATGGTTTTAAATAACATTAAGAATTGGTATAGCATAATAACGAATAATTATTATAAGAAATTTATAATAAATCTCTAGTTAAATGGAATTTTTTCATCAATCATACCCAATATGGGTCCAAATAATAAGAAAAATTAATGTATTATATATTAATAACATAATGTGAAAAATTACAGTGGGCATATAATTTTTGAGGAAGGTTTTCAATGGAAAGACCTTGAAAAATATTTTCCAGACATCTGGGATATAGTTGAAAGTGAATCTAAGGTCAATGCAGAGGAAAAGCAGTTCGATGATATTCTTCTGGAGCTTAACATGGAAGAGATCAGAAAAAATAAAAAGCCATTTGGTTACAGAAGGGAGAATTCAAAATTTAGGATGATTTTTCCGCAGAACAGAACCGAGCTAACAATTTACAGGAATACCCCCTCTGAAGAAATAGAGGAAATAACAGAAAAGGTTGCCCATGAAATTAGGAATAAGAAAATTAAATATACAATTAAATATGATCAGCTTATCTCAAGCAAATTAAAGTTAAAGCATTAGTTTTATCTTTAAAATTAAAAATATAAACAGCATGAAATACATTAAAAACCTGCCCATTTCTCCAAGGCTGCCTGCTATATCACCATTTATGCCATCATATAGATTTATTATCTGTCTTTTTAATAGATGCATAATTAAAAAAACTATAACAAAGGCCAAAATATAATAAACATCAAATATTGAAATTATTAAAACAGGTAATAAATTAATTATTATTATAATCTTATTATCAGAAATTATCGAGGTAAACGTTTTCCCGAGGCCGCTTCCAAAAGCTTTGGTTTTATAAAGAGAAAAAACCATTATAAATCTTGAGGATACCTCAGCGTAAATTATTGCAAGAAAACCATAGTAACCATGAAAATATGACAATAATGCCACGCTCATTAAATATATTACAAATACAAGTCCAAAACCTCCTGATCCTGTGTACCTGTCCTTTATTACCTGCTGCCGTTTTTCTGCGTTTCCACGTGCCATTAGTGAATCACCAAAATCTGCAAGTGCATCCAGGTGATTAAATCCATATATTAATAAAATAAATGAAATGGAAAATGCTGCAGCTATTAAACTGCTATAGTTGCTTATAAGATAAAAAATTATGCCCGCTATAGCTCCTGTTATAATTCCGACTGCACTTATAAATAATACTGTATAATAATTTATTTCGTAACTGCCCTTAAAGGGGATTACAGTAAAAAACGATATTGCAGAGATAAATCCATTTAAGATTTTATTCATTTCCGTTTCCTTTAATTCTCTCAAATGTTCCAGACCTGTACTGCTGATTCAGTTTTAAATATTCAAGAGAATTTTTGTATGCCATTTCACCATATTTTGGGTCTATTTTTTTAACACTTCCTGGAATTCCAGTTATCAGGGAATTCTCCTCGGATTCGAAATTTTCAAGGACAACTGTTCCTGCAGCCACCACCGAGCCTTTTTTAATATGTGCATTATTTAAAATTATGGCCCCCATGCCTATAATTACATTGTCATCAACAACAGCACCATGAACCACAGCATTGTGCCCCACGGAAACATTTTTACCAATTCTGACGCCGTATGTGTTATTCACATGAATTGTAGCGTTGTCCTGAACATTGGAATTATCACCTATAATTATTGAATTTTCATCGCCTCTAATAACCGCAGAATCCATAATGGTAACATTATCCCCAAGAGTGACATCACCAATAATTACTGCGGTATCCGCAATATAAAGATTTCTTCCCTTCTTAATCATAGAAAGTAATATAATGTTAATAAATAAGTTTTTATTTTAAATTTTATAGTAACTGATATAAAGAAAGATATTTAAATCTTTAATATATATTATATTGACATAAGATGGAAGCATATTCATTAAATGATTTAAAACCTCTTGCCAAGGAGGTAAGAAAGAAAATAATTGAAATGGTCTACACTGCCAAGAGTGGACATCCTGGAGGATCATTAAGCATTACAGATGTGCTTACAGTTTTATATTTTAAGGAGATGAACATAGACCCGAAAAACCCATCAGACCCAAACAGGGACATACTTGTAATGAGCAAGGGGCATGCATCTCCGGCGCTTTATGCCGTATTATCACTTCGTGGATACTTTTCTGAAGATCTTCTCTCTGGATTCAGAAATAAAAATTCAGATTTGGAGGGGCATGTCCATCGTGGCATACCCGGTGTGGAATCATCAACAGGCTCACTGGGTCAGGGGCTTGGTGTTGCAATTGGATTTGCACTGGCTGCAAAACTTGATCACAACCCAAAGAGGATCTATGCAATCCTTGGCGATGGCGAGATGGAGGAGGGAAATATATGGGAATCCATGCTCGCAGCATCCAAATACCATCTTGATAATCTAACTGCTATAGTTGATAGAAATATGATACAGCTGGATGGTTTCACTGAAAATATTATGCCGCTTGGTGATATATCTGAAAAGGCCAGGGCATTTGGATGGAATACAATCATAATTAACGGCCACGATTTCAATGAGATAATAAATGCCATAGAAACCGCAAAATCTGTAAAAAACAGGCCAACCATGATCGTGGCAAATACGGTTAAGGGAAAGGGCGTTAGCTATATGGAAAATAATCCTAAATACCATGGGGCACCACCCAAAAATGAAGAGGAATATATTAGGGCATTAAATGATATAGAGGCAATGTAATATGCAGAAAACAGAAATATTGGAAAGTTTAAGGGAAGCATACGGCGAGGAGCTCGCCGCACTGGGCGAGAAAAATCGTGATATAGTGGTTCTTGATGCAGACCTCTCAAGTTCAACAAAAACAGATATATTCGGAAAAAAATTTCCGGAAAGATTTTACAACATGGGCATAGCAGAACAGTCCATGGTAACAGCTGCTGCAGGTTTATCACTCGCGGGCAAAACAGTTTTTGCATCCACATTTGCTGTTTTTCTGAGCAATACCTATAATGTAATAAGGCAGTCTGTATGTTACAACGAGGTTCCTGTTAATTTTGTGGTCACACATGCCGGCATATCACTTGGTGAGGATGGCCCAACACACCAGATTCTTGAGGATGTTGGTATAATGTCAGGCCTTCCAAATATGAAGGTTATTGTCCCTGTTGATTCCATAGAAACCAGGAGGGTTATTGATTATCTTGCAGTCAAAAAGAAGAACCCCTATTATGTTAGATTAACAAGGGAAAAATTTCCAGTATTAAACGAAGAATCCTATGAATTCAAGGAGGGAAAATCAGTTACATTTAGGGATGGAAATGATATAACAATTATGGCCTATGGCATAATGGTATCATTTGCATTAAAGGCTGCCGAGGCTTTAAAATCAAAGAATATCGATGCCAGGGTTATAAATATGTCATCCATAAAACCAATAGACAGGGATGCAATAATTAAGGCGGCAAGGGATACAGGGAAAATAGTTACGGCGGAGGAGCACTCAATATATAACGGCCTTGGTTCAAGGGTCTCTGAAATTGTTTCAGAGGAATATCCGGTTCCGGTTAAAAGAATAGGCATGCCAGATATTTTTGGTAAGAGCGGAAAGGGTATGGAACTGTTTGATTACTTTCATATAGGAATAAGCGATATCGAAAAAATAACAGAAAATTTTTACAGGGAGGAATTTAAATGAAGATCTTTATAGATACTGCGGATATAAATGAGATTAGGGAGGCAAATGATTACGGTCTGATAGATGGTGTAACAACAAATCCCACACTGATATCAAAGGCCCAGAAGGATGGCAAAAAATTTATTGATATTGCATCTGAAATACTTAAAACAGTGAATGGACCTGTCAGCCTTGAGGTTGTTGGCACAAAATCTGAGGATATGGTTGAGCAGGCAGTTAAATTGCATAACCTCGGCTCCAATGCGGTCATAAAAATACCAATGACACTTGAGGGTTTAAAGGCAATGAAGATTCTCAGGCAAAAAAATATACCGGTAAATACAACCCTGATTTTTAATACAGTTCAGGCCCTTCTTGCAGCCAGGAACGGCGCAGCCTATGTCTCGCCATTTGTTGGGCGCCTTGATGATATTGCTGAGGACGGTATGTCAATTATAAACCAGATTAAAACAGTATTTTCCAATTATGGGTTTAAAACGGAAATTCTTGTTGCATCTGTTAGAAATCCAGTTCATGTACTCCGTGCAGCATTAATAGGCGCTGATGCAATAACAATACCGTTTGATGTAATTAAGAAACTGGCAATGCATCCAAAGACTGATGAGGGTCTATCCAGATTTCTTGATGACTGGAAGAAAGTAGCACCTGATGGGTCTCTACCGTTATAATCATTAATAAATTTTAATTTAATATTAAAGTTGCATTTTTATATTATAATTATCTGAAATGGTTTAGCAATAAAATAAATATATATCAAAGCACTTAAGGGAATTTAAGTGATTGCACGGATAATAAATGGTTTCTTGGTTACATATTTTCAAATATAGGCGCAGGCCTCACAATGCCGTTAATACCGCTTTTTATTGTTGTTTACCTGCACAGCAATGTGGTTTTTGTTGGGCTTGTGACATCAATATCATCCATGGCATCTGTACCGGCACTTATAATGTGGGGAGATCTGTCTGATAAATTTAAAAAAAGGAAAATTTTTATTTTAATTGGATTTTTTGGCTCATTCCTATCATTGTTAATTGTCTTTATGGTTAAAAGCATACCAGAATATGTTTTAATGCTTGTTATATTTCAGCTAATAGCAATGGCATCTGTGCCGGTTTCAACACTATTAATTCTGGAAAACTCAGAGAAATCATTGTGGTCAAAAATAATGGCAAGGTTTAACAGTTACAGCGCGGTGGGTACTGTAATAGGCCTTGGCATAGGCGTATTTGTATTATTTTATGATACAGGTTTTGGCACATCCATTATAAAGTATCTTTATGTTATTGCAGCCTTTGCATATCTAATTTCAGGTATTGTATCATTATTTTTCCTAAAGGAGGGAAAGACAAATTTAAAGAGGGAAAGGCTCTGGTATTTATATACTGTAAGGGTTATAGAAAGAATCAGATATTTTCCAACACATATACTGCACATACCTGAAAGGTCTGCTGGTTATAAGGTTCCAAGATTTTTGAAAAATTACCTAATAACCGCGCTTATTTTTATGATTGGTTTCCAGATGTTTTTTATACCCTACCCTGTATTCATGATCCGTGAATTCAATGCAACCAATGCAGATGTTTACATAATGTATCTCCTAAACAGCCTTATGTCAGCAAGCACATATATACCTGCAAGCAGGTATATTAATTATGTTGGATCAAATAAAATGCTTTCATATTCAGTATTAATACGTATTTTTATTTTTATTTTAATGGGAATTGTATCATTCTTTGTAATTAACAGTATATTATATCTGACTCTGTTTATTCTGGTTTATGGAATTATGGGTGGCATCTGGAGTTTTATTGGTTTAAGTGAGGTAACCAGTATATCAAACATGTCGGATCCGGTTATTCGTGGAAGGGTTATAGGCCTGTACAATTCATTTAATGGCATTGGACAGATTATCGGATCTGGAATTTCTGGCTTTATCGCATTTGATATAGGATATCCGGCGGATTTTTTCATTGCCGCCATCATTGTTACCTCAGGACTATTAATAATTAAAAAAACAAAACCCCCTGATACTGAAATAATATCAAGAAAGAAAACATTACAGGTTTAATTCTGTATTCTTTTTATAATTAAATGAAACAGATTTTTAAACCCATCGCGCCATGTTTTAAGCTTTGGCTTTGTTATTCTTTGGCCATATAATATTGGCACCTCTATTAATTTTCCATGCTTTAAAGCCTCAATTTTGATATCCTCTGAAAATGCCATGTAATCACTTAAATTATTCATTTTATTATAAAATGACTTATAAAATATCCACATGCCACTCTGTGAATCGTTTAAATGAAATTTGAAAAGAACAGCAAGGGTAAAGTTAAGTACCAAATTACCTATGAAATGCAGTGACGTATAGCTATGCTGCGTTCTAAGCGTCATCCTATCACAGGAAATAAAATTAACCTTATCCAGGATTAAAATGTCTATTAATGGCTTTATAATGTCTGTTGGATATGTATTATCACCGTCAAGGCATACTATAATATCACCCGAGGCCGCCTTAATGCCTGTTTTATATGCCCGCCCATAACCCTTTCTATGTTCCTCTATCACCCTCGCCCCTTTAGATGCAGCTATTTCCCTTGTTTTATCGGTTGAATTGGTATCCACAACTATTATTTCTATGCCATCAATACATTTCAGGCCATCAATAACATTGCCAATTGATTTTTCCTCGTTGATTGTGGGAATAACTGCAGATACCTTCATTAAATCTAAAGGTATTAGTATTATAATTATTTTTATGTATACATTATATTTATAAAAGTATCAATCAAATGGCTAAAGTTTTTTATTTAATAAATTTTTATATGTTTTCCACTCCTTCCTTACTATACCATCAATATCCATGTGATTTTCGATTGCGTTTTTTAGAAAATTTATGGTTCTTGGATCTGAAGGATATCCAGATCCAAAGTTACCGTATATTTTATGGAGTTTTTCTATTTCTGAGTCCCTAATAACCTTGGCTATTATGGAAGCACCTGATACAACAGGGTATATTGAATCCGCCTTATGCCTGCATGTAATATTTTTTCCGGTTCTTCTTTTAAGCTCATCTTCAAGCCTTATCTCATTTACATCGAAGGCATCAACATAAATATTCTCACATTTAACAGAGTCAATTAAATAAATGGCATATTTTAATTCAAGGATATTCAACTGATTTTTTTTAACGTAATTATCTATTTCATATGGCTGTATAATCACATAATTATTTTCCATATTTTTTAAATCTTTGAATAATTTATTTCTTTGAAATGGTGAAAGCTGTTTTGAATCCCTGACACCAAGACTTTTAATCGATTCATCAGAACATAAAATGGCCATAACCATTGGGCCTATAACAGGACCACGGCCTGCCTCGTCTATACCACAATCCATTTATTATAATGTCAACATGCCTAAAAAAATTATTTATAACCATTTATTATGGAATTGCATGGAAAAATTTGAATTTTTTTTGGATAATAATGTATTCATAACCAATAATTTTGACATTAATTCTTTGCATGACTTTGTTGAAATGGCCAATGAAAAGGATCTTGGGTTTAATTTAATGAGCCACAGCTTTCCATATCCTTATACAGAGGAGGATGCATTATTTTTTATAGACCAGGAAAGGGAAATGGGTGGTGAAATATTTTCGCTAGATCTTTATATATATTTTAATGGGAGGATAGCCGGTGTTATTGGCCTAAAGGATATTGATTATTTAAATAACAGGGCTCATATTGGGTATTGGATCGGCAAAAAATATAGAAACCGGGGAATTGCAACCTCCGCAGTCGGCCTTGTTTCAAATGTGGCCAAAACATATTTTGGCATGCACACCCTTTACACAAAAGTTTTGGTTAATAATATACCATCAATTAATGTTCTTCTTAAAAATCGCTTTGAAATTTCTGGAATTGAAAAGGATGCATTTTTCTTTAAAAACATCTATTATTCGGCATATATTTTTAATAAAATACTATATTGAAATATTTTAATAATTATTATTATATATTTGTTAATTTTAAAAATGTCTGACATGAAAACGTTTATTAACCATATAAATATAAGATTCACTATATGACAAAATATGTGTTGATCTCGGATAGTACACTTGCATATGAATACCGAAATTTCCCATTGTTAGATTTTTTGCCATGTGCACCCGGAAATAAAATACCGGGGAAAATTTACAGATTTTTAAAGGGTCCAGCACCAGAAGCGCTGCCCAATGGGGAGCTTAAATATGCCCCATATGCACTTAGAAAAATAGAGGCCGCCCTTCTAAGGGACAATCCAAGAAAGGACGTAGCAGTGGCCCATGAGGATTACCTTGCCAATTTTATTACCGATGATACGGAAATAATAGGAATTACAACAATGGATCCTCTTGGAATAGGTCCAACAACAATGTCATACACAGCTCTGTTTGGTGGCGGGCTGGATTCATGGGTAAGGAGGGAATGGGACGCCCTTCTTGAAAAGGTAAATAAGGTCAGACAGGGGAAGAAGGCAAAGCTTGTTGTTGGCGGTCCCGGTGTCTGGGAATTCACAATATTAAGGGATGAGATAGAAAAATACCATTTTGACTACATAGTTCAGGGAGAAATGGATGATACCGTATCAGAGCTTTTCAGACAGATATCCGAGGGCAATATAGATAAAAAAATGTTCTTCCAGGGCTATATGACCTATGATGATAAATTCAGAAAGGTTCTAAAGAATGATGACCTCTTTATAGCACGTGGCTTTGC
This sequence comes from Acidiplasma aeolicum, assembly GCF_001402945.1. Classification (GTDB taxonomy): domain Archaea; phylum Thermoplasmatota; class Thermoplasmata; order Thermoplasmatales; family Thermoplasmataceae; genus Acidiplasma; species Acidiplasma aeolicum. The sequence continues at coordinate 6,673 of NZ_LKBG01000275.1, read as the reverse complement.
GGAAAGGGCATATCCATCACTTGAGGACATACCTGATATAGTCAGGCCTTCAATGAAGGGAATGGTAGAAATAATGAGGGGTTGTGGTGTTGGTTGCGATTTCTGTGAGGTTACATTAAGGCCATTAAGGTATTATCCACTGGATAAAATAAAAAGAGAGATTGAGGTTAACGTTAAGGGTGGATTTACCAATGCCTGGCTTCATACAGATGAGATATTCGAATACAAGCATGAGAAAATGTTCACACCAAATGAGGATGCACTTCTTGATATGTTTAAAATGATAATGAATATAAAGGGCATTGAAACAACAAACCCAACGCATGGAAGAATATCGATACCTGCAGCATACCCTGATTTAATAAGAAAAATAAGCGAGGTTATAAGGGCAGGCCCTGACAACTGGATAGGCATACAGACCGGTGTTGAAACAGGCAGTGATGCACTTGCATTAAAGCATATGCCCAATAAGACCATGCCATTAAGGATTGGTCCAGATGGATCCTTCTCAGAAATAGTTTGGGAGGGTGTTTACAACGAAACAAAGTATTACTGGAGGTCTGCATTCACAATACAGGTTGGGCAGGAGCAGGAAACCGATGAGGATAACTGGGATTCAATAGCAATGATTAACAGGCTAAGCAATTCATATGTCGATGGCAGGCCATTTGAGTTTACAGTTACACCGCTGGTTAATGTACCCCTGGGAAGGATTAAATCCAGAGACTTAAGCACAATGTTGAACCCTGTACAGCTTGGTGTATACTACGCATCATACAGGCATCTTGCAAAAATGGCAATAAGGGATGGATTCAGAAACACGCATGGGAACCCAATAGCCAGGGTTGGAACAGGCACAATAATTTCAGCCGGTGGGGAACTGATGCTAAAGGTTGTTGAAAAGATTGCCAGAAAGAATGGCGTGGACATTGAAAAGGTAAAAAGGTACGGAATTGAAAACATCTCAGAGATCACGTCATTAAGCAATATGAGCAGGGCATAATAAATTTTTTATAAAATATATATAATACTTTTTAATTAATTTGTCATGGTTAATTATAATTTTTTAAAAAGACTTCTTGTTGTTGGAGAAAAAAGCCTTCTTTCAAGGTTATCAAGGTTCCCTGAAATAGGTATTGAAAGTACACAGAATTTAATTTTAATGCTGAAAAATGCACCAGTTGATATTGATAAGTACAATAATTTTATAAGGGACAAGGAAAAGGAGGGGGATGAAATGAATATTAACTTCAGGCATGAGGTTACAAGCGGGGCAATAAGCTCAAGCCTGATGGATAACATGCTTGCCTTAATAGAAAAATGTGATGACATCCTTGATAAGATGTACTACTCAAGCAGGGAAATAAACAGATTCAACAAAAACTATGAACTTAACAAGGATGAAAGAAATATTGTGGATTTTTCATATAACAAATTCATATCAATATTAAACAATAATGAGGAGGCACTGGGGTATGTCAAAAACATATTAAATGAGACGGACCTATCAAGGATGCGTGAGGATAGGAAAAACATTGAAAAGATAGAGGAGAATGTGGACGAAATAAAGGATTCAATAATCGATTACATATATAAAAATTCAAATAAAATTTCATATCTGGTCTTTGAACATTTAAATACCCTTGCACACAAACTGGATGATCTTTTGGATGACTGTGAGGATATATCAGATCTTGTATTTACCATAATGTTATCGGTGACATCTTGATTTTTTTAATAATTTCATTAATACTCACATTTTTGCTAACCCTTCTTGTTTCAGGTAATAATCTCTCAGCGGCTGTTGGCACATTAATAGGGTCAAGAATCGTCTCAAGGTTTTATGGAACACTGATTGGTTCTTTGGGATTTTTTGCTGGTCTGGCGCTTGAGGGCAGATTTCTTAAAGGTGCGGCAATTTCATTGATTCCGCATTCATACTTTTATATTTCATATGCATTTCTGGTATCGTTCATAATATTTTTCCTTGCAACCATCGGTAGGGCACCGTTATCATTGACAATGGCACTTGCAGGAACAGCAATAGGCATAGATCTAAGAATTGATTACTCAGTAAATTACAATTTTGTAATTTTAATGATTATGTTCTGGATACTTGCACCGGTATTATCAATAATAGTTTCATATATTACCGAGAAATCTATTTTTGACAGGGATTATAAGAATGTTTGGCGGGTGGCGGCCACACTCAAGATTTTAATAATAATCTCCTCATTTTTAACAGCATTTACACTTGGTGCAAATACATTAGGCTTCATAGCAAACGTTGAGGGTTTCAATCTTATTACAGTAATTATAATGGCGGTGGCCATATTTTTGGGCAGCTTTTTTTTAAGCCGTGGTGTTATAAAAAGGGTTGGTGAGGAAATGTATCTTATGCGATATTCAAATGCCCTTGTTTCCCTTGTTGTATCCTCTGCACTGGTTGAAATAGCAACCATTTTTTCAATTCCATTATCAAACACACAGACGCTGACATCAAGCGTTTTTGGGGTTGGAATCTCATACAAATTTAAGGGTATTTACATGAAGTCATTCTTCATAATTATAATCACGTGGATTGTTTCACCGCTTCTTGGTCTCCTTCTTGGATATCTGGTATGATCCATCTAATTTTTAGTCCCCTCATGCCAGGGTAATAAGCATTCAGGATTATTGACAATGCTTATAATTGCACACAGGTTTATTTTATATTCAGCCACAGAAATTTTCATGGGCATAAATTCCATAAAACGTGCACAGGCACATTTATAAAAAATCATATGCTTAATATTAAGCGATTTATTTATTTGACCTCCTGTTGTTGTCCCGATCTATAACCTTTATTTTCTTTTCTCATTGATAATATTAAGAATAAAATCGCAAATAAACTCGAAATTAATACAAAATAGAATGACTTATCGCGGTATAATATAAAGATTGCAGCAAATAATGTACTGCCAATAAAACCTGAAATTGCCTTACCTGTATAAAAAACCCCGTTATTGGCCGTTGAAAATCTTGATCCAAATATATCGCCAACAAGTGAAAAATACATTGATATCATTGAGCCTCCGAAGAAACCAATGAGTATTATTGATATTGCATATATTTTTAAAATCAAAAATATAGATCCGGCGGTTAAAAATATATCTATAATAAAAACCGACTTAATTCTGCCGATATAATCTGAAATATAACCAAGTATGGGCCTGCTTATGCCACTTAGCAGTGGAAATAGGGAAACCAGAAGTGTAAACTCATATAAAGGAAGATTTTTTCCAATATACCCAAAGGATGCGGATATTACTAAAAGGGGTACACCACCAAGTATAAATGATACATACAAAATCCAGAATTTTTTATTCCTCAAATTTTTGGATGTTTTCTCACCGCTTAATTCTTTAGATTCCGGATACTTTGCAATTGACATTAACAATGGAAGTATTACAATCTCAGCAATTCCTATAATTAGCATTGGGGTTCTGAAGGTTACTGCCTTTGCTATAAATATATTTGCTACTGCTGCTCCCATGCCAAAACCAAGAGAAACAAATCCCACAGCAAAACCGCGCTTCCCCTTAAACCATTTAACTGCAAGGTTTGTTGAGATGCCATATAAAATACCCTCACCTATACTTCCAAGAGACCATAATAAATAAAATAAAAAGATATTATTTATAAGTGAGGTTCCAATAAATCCCACTGCAGAAAGTATTGCAGATATTATTCCAATATTTCTGGGGCCATTTTTATCGGCAAAGTATCCGCCAATGCCCTGAAACCCGGTGGAGAATATGGCAAAGAGTGTAAACGCCACCTGAATATAAACAATACTGACATTAAATCCAGTTTTAAGAAGTGGCTCAAAAACATTCCATGAATACTGGTATAATGAGTTAAACGACATGACTATAATTCCAATCGCTAAAAATCCCCTTCTCACTGTAATGTTATTTTATTATAAAATAAAAGTTTTTTTAAATTATCAAATTTAAAAAATAATAATATTAAAAATGAGAACATTCTCATTTTTTGAAAACCAACCATTAGATATTATACAATAAAAACAGAGCATATTTAATTATACATAGAATAGTCATAATCATGCAGAGGACGTGCATACAGTAAAATACTCAATGCACATGCAAATCATTATATTGATCCGATGCATTTTATCATATATGGATTATACATTTTACCTTCAAAGAGAGATCAAGAAAATTGATAGCATAAAAATAAACAAAGAATCAAAGGAGAAAATAAAGGAATTCATAGATGACTTAACATTTTCAGGAATATCTGACGGCAGGAAATATGCCTATATAATAAGGTTAAGGAAAATAGCCTTAATGCTTAATGACAGGTTTTTAAACCCTGATAAAAAGGATATTAAAATGGTAATATCGAATATAATGAATTCCAGGGTTAAATGGGGTGGATCTGATGAGCATAGGCCATCAGATAATTCAATAGAATCATACTATGTAACATTAAAAAAGTTCTATAAATGGCTTCTTGGAAATAATAAAATATATCCAGAATGCGTTGAATGGATTAAATTTAATTCCCATCCATCACATGAAATAAAGCCCGAATCATTAATTACCAAAGATGAGGAAATAAAATTAATAAATGGTTGCAGGAATTCAAGGGACAGGGCGTTAATATCATTGTTGTATGATTCTGGATGCAGGATCTCTGAATTGCTTACAATGAGGATAAAGGATTTAAGATTCGATGATTATGGTGCAATTATATCTGTTACAGGAAAAACAGGATTTAGGGAGGTCAGGATTATAGGCAATTCAATATATTATCTAAAAGAGTACCTGAATGACCATCCATTAAAGGATCCTGATTCATGGCTTTTCATAATGAAAAACAATGAGAGGATGGGCTATGATGAGGTCAGGTCCATGATATTGAAGGCAAAGAGAAGGTCTGGAATAAAAAGAAGGATATATCCGCATCTATTCAGGCATACCAGGGCAACAATTCTGGCATCAAAGGTTGCAGAGGCACCATTGGAATCACAGATGGGATGGGTTCACGGGTCAAGGCAGACCAGGACATATATACATTTATCAATGAGGGACCAGGACAATGCAATTTTAAAGGCCTATGGCATTAAAATAGATGAGAATAAAATAATAGAGCCAATGCCGAAGAAATGCCCGAGGTGCAATGCATTGAATCCAGAGGATGCCAAATACTGCCATAACTGCTGGCTTCCATTAGATGAGAAACTGGCCTTAGAATATGAGAGCAAGGAAAAAGAAATAGAGGATAAAATAGAGAAATCTAATATAATACCAGGAATGGCAAAGAAGATGATAGAGAATGCACCCGAATCATTTAAGTCTAAATTAATTGAGAATGTCTTGGAGGAAATATTAAAGGATCCAGAATTGTTAAACAAATTCAGGAATGAAATGAATAAGAGTTGATATCAATTCCTATCCTTACTTGGATTCTTTTCAATTTCCTTTCGCTTTGACTCAGGTATTTTTTTGTAAAATTCATTAAGTTTTTTAGGCCATGTAATAAGGTCTTCGACAATCATATTGAAGATATTGAATAAATACAGCACATCATCCTTATTTTCTAAAATTTTAATTTCACCAGTATGCATTATATCGTTGCCATTTACTCTAAGTATTGAAAGTGCCTTTGTAAGTTGTTCAGGAATGCCTGATTCTACTAATTTCTTGATATTGTCATCTAACGGTAAGTTATTGTTCTTAATATTCCGAAGTAATAATTCAAGGGCTAACCTCATTAACGCCCCAGATGCTCTTGGTGAATCGTTAAGAACCTTCCCTGCTTCTATATAGATATTTTTTACTTCTAATGGTGTGCCCTCAGGTGGCGGGGGGACTGGCAAATTTCTTGGCAATAAGATGTTTTCATTAAGCCAAATAACTTCCTTATGGCAATGTGAGCATACAGACACACTCATTCCAGCAAGTTCCCCCTTGATACCTACAACGTCAACAATATCACCCATATATTGACGGGCAAGATTTCCATAGCCGACACCAGAAAACCATTCCTGATGGGCATAAACTCCACAATGTGGGCAATTGAAAGCATTTTCGTTAAACTTTGGAGGAATGTAATCTACCATGTTTATTATATTATGTATTTGCTAATAAGGTTAACTGCAACTTCATGTAACCTAAAATTGAAGAAATTGGCCTATGCTCTATTTCAGATGGTTTATAACCAATAAAGCATATTTTAAGTACCAGCCCACATGAAATGACGCCTAGAAACGATCTGAATATATGGCATTATTTGTGAAATTTAGATAGGTTATAAGGGGGTTTTAAACATTGAAATATGTTACAGGTATGATTTCTGTTACCCATGTTAACAACTGCCCTTGTAAGTTATCGTCCTAGCGTTCATCTCATTAAGTATAGAAAGTAACTTCCCGCTTAAGAGTTAAAAAAAATTCCATGATAGGTAAGAGGGATTACCTCCCCATCCCCATCTTTGGATGGCCTTACAGCCAATTATCTCACAATAAAAGTCTGACATATTTTTATATTAATATTATGTTGGTTATGAATAGTTTAAACTTAAACACATCTAAAGAGATATATAACGAATGATTTATATAAATATACAAAGGTGGGTAATGTAAAATGCCTGGAAGAATATGGGC
>NZ_LKBG01000274.1 GCF_001402945.1 Acidiplasma aeolicum | reverse complement strand
AATAAAATAATAAATTAACATTAAATATTTATTGTGCTTAAAAATTTATAATTCATGCCTTCAAATTTTGATAATGAATATGCAGAAAAGATATTGAATGGATATAATGTACTGGATTTTACAACCAATATATCTGGTCCCAGTGCAACAGCAATTTTAAGCGACCTTGGTGCAAACGTAATAAAGATTGAGAAACTTCCAGGCGGTGATGATTCAAGATCCATGGAACCCTCGATTGGAGATAAATCTGCATATTTTATTGCAATTAACAGGGGTAAAAAATCCCTGGCGGTAAACATAAAAACCAGAGAGGGACGCAAGATACTGAATAAAATTATAATAAATTCTGATATTATTGTGGAAAATTTTCGCACGGATACTGTTAATTCTTTGGGTCTTGGATATGAAAATATTAAAAAAATTAATGATAAAATTATATATGCATCAATAAGGTCATATGGAAACACAGGTCCATTAATGAACAATCCAGGATACGATGCAATCATACAGGCTGAAACTGGTATAATGAGTGTGAATGGTGCCAGAGCTGGAAAGCCGGCAAGGGTGGCCGTTTCAGTTCTTGATGTGGGTTCTGCCATGTGGCTTGCCATGGGGATACTTGGTGCAGTTATTTATCGTGAAAGAACAGGCAAGGGAATGGAGGTAACTACATCACTTTATGAGACTGGACTTTACTGGATGAATTACTATATAGAATCATATCAAATAACAAAAAAAATACCCAAAAGGGCTGGAAGTGAGCATATGTCCTTTGCACCTTATGGTGCCTTTTTGGCTAGAGATGGATATATTGTCATAGGAATTTCCAACGATAATCTTTTTTCAAGGCTTTCCGAGGCAATTGGAATGCCGGAACTTAAAAATAATCCAGACTATATAACAAACAGTGAAAGGGTCAGACATAGAAAAAAATTAAACCGCCTGCTTGGATCAGTGTTTATTAAAAATACAAGTAGATACTGGATGGATTTATTAAAAAGATACAAGGTTCCGTGTGCAAGGATAAAAGATGTAAGTGAGGTATTAAAAGATGGGCAAACGAGTGCAATAAATCCATTTCAGGTTATAAATGAAAGTGGTCGTAAATTGAAAATCCAACCAGTGCCGTTTAAACTAAATAATAAATATTTTAAAATAGAAAGACCATCCCCAAGTAATGGAGAAAATACATATGAAATACTTTATAAACTTGGGTACAGTCAGGATGAGATAAAAAAATTAACCTCACTTGGCATAATAAAAATCTAGATTTTCCTGATTCGGAGTTCAATATCCTCATTCTTTTTATATTCAATAAGATTAAAACCAGTATAATCCAGTATTTTTATAAATTTTTCAATGTCATAATTGAACCTATTCGAATCCAGAATTAACTTAACCTCGACATTTGAATCTGTATCAAAATATAAACCCTTAAGTGAGCCGATAAGATAATTGAAAGGATCACCACCACATGTTATTCTTCTGTAATCCTCTACGATCATAAATGAATAAAGCCACAGGAAATAAAAATAATATGTTACAAATATTATTACAAAATTATCATAAATGTTATTAAAATAACGAATTCAATATATAATAATTTTTATTAATGCAATTTTTGCATGTTTCAATATATTATTATTTTAATTTATAATATATAATACGGTGATTAATATGGCCGTTAAGCTTGGTGATAAGGCACCAGAGTTTGTTGTTAATACAACCAAGGGACCGCTGGCTCTATCTGACTTCCGTGGTAAATGGATTGTTCTGTTTTCACACCCTGCTGATTTCACGCCGGTGTGCACCACAGAATTTATGGGATTTGCGGAAAGATATGATGAGTTTAAAAAGTTAAATGCAGTTCTAATAGGTCTAAGCGTTGATAGCCTGCAGAGTCACATAGAATGGCTGAAAGACATAAAGGAAAAATTTGGTGTAGATATTCCATTCCCGGTGATAGCAGACATAAATAAGGAGGTGGCTAGGTCATATAATCTCATAGATGAAAAGGCAGGCAACACGGTTAGGGGTGTATTTATAATAGACCCCAATGGCATAGTCCGCTGGATGATATATTATCCGGCTGAAACTGGAAGGAATATAAACGAAATCCTAAGAAGCCTTAGGGCCCTGCAGCTGAACTGGGATAAAAAACTAGCCACTCCAGTGAACTGGAATCCAGGGGATAGGGGAATAGTACCACAGCCGTCCACACTTGAGGATGCATATAAGAGGATAAACAGCGGAGAAAAGGTGTGGTATCTTAAATACCAGGAGGTTTAAAAATTTAATTTAATTTTGATATTTCCTCCTCTATTTTTTTATAATCAGGCTCCTTTGAGGCATCCTCACTAACCCATTTATACCTTATAATCCCATCCTTGTCTATAACAAATACAGATCTTTTTGACGCCGACAGATTTTTTATGTTCAAAAAGCTATCATAAAGGGCCCCATACTTTTTGGATATTTCCCTTCCTGAATCACTTAAAAGATCAAACTGAAGTTTGTTTTTTTCTGCAAATTCCTTCAATGAAAATGGAGAGTCAACGCTTATGCCTATTACCTTTGCCTTAAATCTGTTAAAATTTGCCATTGAATCCCTGAATGTGCACATTTCCTTTGTGCATACAGATGTAAATGCCCCAGGGAAAAATGCAAGAACCACTGTATTTCCCTTAAAATCAGACAGTTTCCTCATTTTTAATCCAGTGTCAGGCGCTTCAAAATCCGGTGCTTTCTCACCAACATCTACCATGATATTTTAATATATATGAATATAAAAATATAATGTATTTGAAATAATTAATTAAAGCAAAATAAAATAATTCCCAAATAGAAATTATGGTGGATAATTTTATTTTTTTTTACCTTATGCTTAGATTTTTTATAATTATACAGATAGCAAGGGCCTTAAACTCTATTAATCATTAGATAACATATTAATAAAATTTAATTATATATTTATCAGATAAAGCAAGTTTATAAATATAAAAATATTATCATAGTAATGAATATAAATAATGACATTTTAAATGAAATTAGGCAGGCGGCAGGAGAAAATAATGTTCTGCAGAACCTTGAGGAAAAAATACCCTATAAAAATGACGCCTCTTATATGCCCGGAAGGATACCAGAGCTTGTAATTATACCTGAGAATTCAGATCAGATTTCTAGAGTATTAAAATTATGTACTAAATATAAAATTGATGTAACGGTTAGAAGTGGTGGAACATCACTAACAGGATCAAGTGTCACCAATTATAATGGCATTATAATAAATACCATGAAGATGGATAAAATACTGGAATTAAACATAGCAAGCAGATATGTTGTATGCCAGCCAGGGGTAAGGCTTGATAACCTAAATGAATATTTAAACAAATACGGATTTTTCTATCCACCTGATCCCGCCAGTTCAAAGGCATCAACTGTTGGTGGCACCATTTCAACCAATGCCGGTGGGCTCAGGGCAGTAAGATACGGTGCAACAAAGGAATGGGTTCTTGGCACTGAATTTGTGACGGCCACGGGTGAAATTATAAGAACTGGAGAATATACATTAAAAAGGAGTGCTGGATATGATCTTACTGCACTTATTATAGGCAGCGAGGGCACTCTCGGTGTTCTAACAGAGGCTATATTAAAAATTGAGCCACTGCCTGAAAAATATGGCAGAATACTGTCATTTTACAATGATATTTATGATGTTGGTTCCGCCCTTAGCGCTGTAAAGAATGCGGGTATTACGCCATTAATTGCCGAATTTATGGATTTAAAAACCATTAATTCCATAAGGGATAAGTTAAACATAAAAATACCGGACTACACACAGTTCATGCTAATGGTTGATATCGATTCAACTGAGGCCTCCCTTAAAGGAAAAATTGAAAATGTGGAAAAAATTATCAAAAATTACACAAAGGATGTTTTAACAATAATGGATCAAAAAACAATGGATGAAATATATAAGGCCAGAAAGGGTGCCTATTCAGCACTGCTCAACCAGCGTGAGAAGAAAAATGAAATAGTAATAATAGGCGATGTCATAGTTCCCGCCTCAGAACTGCCTGCCACACTGAAGGAGATTAAAAATGCTGTGGACAAAATGAAGATAAATGTAAGCCTTTTTGGTCATATTGGGGATGGCAATATACATGCAAATATATTTGCAGAGAACACAAAAACCGGACTTGAAAAGGTTGAAAAATTACAGATGGAAATTGCCATGGCAGCCATAAGGCATAAGGGATGTGTATCAGCAGAACATGGGATAGGTACTGAAAAAAATAAACTTCTATACGAGGAGTATAAGGAAAGAAATTCCCTTTATTCACTGGAATTAATGAAGAGGATTAAGGCAGTATTTGACCCGGAGAATATAATGAACAGGGGTAAGATATTTTATGACTAAAAATCAGATTCTAAAAATTACTGATGAATGCATAAAATGTGGTTTCTGTGAATCTGTATGCCCAACACTTCCTGCAGCAGGTTACAATTCAATAAAGGGTGCCAGGGGAAGGATCATTCTTGCACAGTTTGCAATAAATACAGGGGAAGAGCTCCAAATTTCAGATTCCTTTTATTCATGCCTTGACTGCTTTGCCTGCCTTCAGGTGTGCCCTGCAGGCGTTAACGCTGGAGAGTTAAGCCATTTAATGAAGGAGGAAATTGCAGAGAAGCATATTAATGGTAACAGGGTGGACATAGCGGACATGATTAAGGAAACCATACTTAGATTCAGAAATCCCCTGGGATTAAATAGGGAATCCGCAGAATGGGCATCATCAATAAATTTTGATGAGTCAGATACAATTCTTTTCACAGGGGATATGTACCAGCTTATGGCATATACGAAATTCATAAATTATGTAAGAAAATATTTTGATAGAAATCTATTTAATGCATTTTCAAGGTTAATATCAAGGCATCCTGATTTAATAAAACTCTCAAGGCATTTCTATGACATTAATATGAAGGTTAAAATGGAAAATAATTTAAGGAATATTGTAAGATTGTTAAAAATGTCCGGTGTAAAATTTAATTACCTTCGCGAAGATGAGGATTATCCAGGAATGTTTCTTTATGACCTTGGCTATATAAATGAATTTAAAAAATATGCAAATAATGTTTATAATAAACTTAAAAAATTGAATGTTAAAAAAATAATATGCATAGACCCGCATACATATGATTTGATGAAAAATATTTATCCGGAATACATAAAAAATTATGACATTGAAATTTATTATTATACAGATTTAATTAACATGAACTTTGAAAAAACCAGTGAGGAAATAACTGTGCAGCAGCCATGCCATATTGTACTTCATAAAAATAATTACAGGGCCCTTGATATACTTAAAAAATCTGCGAATGTTAAACTAAATGAGCCGGAAAACCTTACATCCTGCTGTGGTGGCCCAGATGAACTATTATTCCCAGAAATAGCATCGGAAGTTTCATATAAAAGGTATAATAACTTGAAGCAAACAGCTGGCAAGATTATTACAATATGCCCGCTATGCTACAATAATCTTTCATATGACGAAAATGTAATCGATTTTTCTGATTTCATGATTAAATTAATAAAATAAACATTATTATTACATTTATTCATTATGATTTATGAAAAAGGTATCTGGTATAATACTTGCCTCAGGGGAATCAAGAAGATTTGGTGAAAACAAATTATTTTACAAAATCAATGGTAAAATGCTTATAGAATATACAATTGAGAATGCCAGGAATTCATTGTTATATGAAAAAATTATTGTTTTTAACCCTGCTGTAAATTACAGTGTTCTTAATCTAAATGGGTTCAAGATTGCCATCAATTATGATTATAAAAACGGAATGTCAACATCAATAGTAGCCGGATTAAGAAAAGTAGAAAATAACATCGATGGTGTTATGATACTTCTGGGGGATTCCCCATTAATAGATCAAAACATAATTAACAGGATGATTAATATATACAGCCAGAATGATGCGGGCATTGTAAGTGCATATAATTCTGGAATTCCTGTAAATCCTGCAATATTTTCATCTAAATATTTTAATGACCTATTAAATCTTAAAGGTGATGTTGGAGGCCGATTTATTCTAAGAAACCATCCAGAAGACATAATCAGGGTGGAGATTGATAATAATGCACTTTTAGATGTCGATACAAAGGAGGATTTAAAAAAAATATTTAAAAATTGATTTTTAAGGTGTAGCAGTAACAAACAATTACTTAATAATGATCGTGTTTGAATCCTTAACTCATAGTTGTTTAATCAAAATATAGTTACACCTGAAAAGCATATAAAATGTTTAATGTTAAAATAAAATAGATAATTTATAATTATATATCTTATTAAGGTAATATTAATGAGCCTAATTTTTATCATTCAGGTATAACTGTTTTATTACCAAGTGATTTTATAACTATATTAGTGAAAAGATGATCTATACCTTCAATGGATTGAATTTTAGAAAGTATGTAATAAAGATCATCCTGGTTCTTTGCATATCCTCTTAGAATCAAATCATATTCTCCTGTTATCATATCTACCGATGAAATTGAACTTATTTTCATAAGCTTGTATGCTATTTTTTCTGAATTATTTGCATTTACAATACGTACCATGGTTATAAATGTAAGATTGTATCCAAATTTAGCCATATCTATATTGCAGGCAAAGTTTTGTATAATACCAGAATCCAGCATTTGAGTTATTCTTTTTTTTACTGTTGGCTGGGAAATGCCAAGTTGCCTTGATATATCCTTTACAGATATTCTACTGTTTCGTATCAATATTTTTATGACCATTCTATCAATGGAGGAAATTTCGTGTTGCATAAACAATTAATTCAATATTATTTAAAAAAATATCTTTTTTTTTAAATTTTTT
>NZ_LKBG01000273.1 GCF_001402945.1 Acidiplasma aeolicum | reverse complement strand
CGATATTCACAATTAGGGCTAGCTACTCCGTGACTTGCCTCGAGCTTTTAATTTTTATATTTCTGCAAGATAAAGGTGTATGAAATTACTTGTAATTGGTGGATCTGGTTTTGTCGGAAGCAATATCATCCAGCAGCTTGATGCAGATGAAAAGGCCTATTTTTCTAGAAATCCGTCTGAAAAACTGGATAAGCTGGGCATAACCTATATAAAAGGCGATATTAGAAATTATGACGATGTTGAAAAGGCTATTGAAAATTATGATGTAATAGTTCATGCAGTTGATGTGCTTATAGAAAAGGAAGAAAAACATGAAGAATTGTCATTAAATGGCATGAAGAATATTGTAAAGGCTGTAAATAAATACCGTAAAAACCAGAAAATAGTATACATTTCAGCAATAAACGCTGATAAGGGAAATACAGATTATTTTAGATATAAAAGACTGGCAGAGGATAATGCCGCCACATTAAAAAACTCTCTTATAATAAGACCATCAACAATGTACGGAAATGGAGATAAATTTACAAAGATGCTTATAGAAGCGGCAAAACAGAAGGTACCATTCCTGCCGAGGAGTGGAAATATGGCACCGGTTTATATAAATGATATGATTACCGTGCTTAAGAATTCACTGGATAAATCAGGGATTATTAATGTATGTACAAGGGAAAGGGTAACATTTGCTGATATGTTTAATACTGTAAGGCTTAAATTGGGATTAAAGCCTGTGAGAGAGGTATCCCCCATAATTTTTAAACCTGTGCTTGGAAGCCTTGAAAAAAGGGGATTATTAACAAGAGAGCAGTTTTACATGCTTGGACTCGATTATTATAAAGAAAATACATCTTTATACAGATATGTCAATGAACCAATGACATATGAAAAATTTATCAGGGATACAGACCTAAATAATTTTTAATGTAATTATATAAACAAATTAAATAATTTTTTTGATGTATTTATAAAATACTTCTAACAATGGCACATGCATTAAAATAAGGAATTCATACTTATTATAGTTAAATAATAATAAAATTATATATTATTTAATAATTATAATATAATGAATATTTCGCCATTAAAAATTGGAGATGAATGCGCTGTAAGGAACGTTGCCGAAATGTCGTGGAAATATGCATATAAAAATATATACACCGATGAATACATTGATTACTGGATTAATAAATATTATGCATTAGATAATATAAAAAATGATATAGAAAAATCAATTAATAATAAAATACTATTTTACGGTCTTTTTGATAATAATTTATTAACAGGATTTATTGAAATAGATAAAATAAATAAAATTATACTAAGGTTTTATTTAATGCCGGATTATATTAAAAAATGCTACGGCACAAAATTGCTTAAAACAGCTGAGGAAATTATTAGGAATGAAAAAATTGAAAAATTAATATTATACGTGAATAAATTAAATTCCATGGCCATATCATTTTATAAAAAACATGGCTTTGAAATAACAGATGAGGATAATGAGGACTATTTAATGGAAAAATACTATAAATAAAATTTATTTACTTTTTAAATTATCGATAATAACCGATGCATTAAAAATAAAATTGCCTATTTCATCAGGATTTGCATTGTTAAATTTTAATTTATATGGGTATGTTATGTTATTTCCTGTTAATATTATTATATTAACATATTTTTTACTAAAAATTATAAATAATGTGGCTGTTATAAAAAGCAGCAAACTTATCATTCCATTGCGAAGAAACAAAAGAAATAATATGCCCAGAAAAATAAAAAATAATGAAATATTTATGTAGCTTTTTCTTACATTCTCCTGTGAAAAGCCTTTTATTTCATTTAAAGGTAAATATTTCATGGATGAATCCAAATAATCATCTATATTATATAAATAAATAAACCTTTTATCTGTAACTGCAGCCTTTTCATGTGATTTAAATTTATTTTTATTAAAATTCCTTTCAGGAAAAGTTAAAAGTATTTTTTCATCCTTATTGAGATATTTATTGAGAATCAAATAATTCTCTTTGTTGTTTATATTATCCATATAATAAAATATAAAATAATATAATAAATGTTTTTGCATATAAAAGCATTTTTAAATATACTTTCCATGTATTTATAAGAATTTCACTTTATTTTAAGCATTGCGTTTATAGAGAACATTTTAAAATTCTGAATATGAGTGCTTAGAATTAAACAGATGTACTTGCTTAATTTACAGCATTTCCTTTCTGAATACATTCTAGCATTTAATTATCATGGATTTACATTTATTTTAACATATGATAATTTTATTAAATGGAATTATAAACGTTTGATTAACAAAAAAGTTTATATTGAAGAACATATTTACGAATGTGATGGTATTATGATATCAGGTCAGACACCAATATTAATATTAAAGGAAGGTACAGAAAGGCAGCAGGGAAAAAATGCACAGAAGAATAATATAGAGGCCGCAAAGGCAATTGCCGATGCAGTAAGAACCACACTTGGTCCAAAAGGTATGGATAAGATGCTGGTGGATTCTATTGGTGATATAGTAATTTCTAATGACGGTGCAACAATATTGAAGGAAATGGATGTGGATCATCCGACAGCAAAAATGATAGTTGAGGCATCAAAATCACAGGATACTGCTGTTGGAGATGGCACAACAACAGTTGTTGTTCTCGCCGGAGAACTTTTAAAGCAGGCCGAAAGCCTTCTGGACCAGGGGGTTCATTCAACAATAATAGCCGATGGTTACCATCTTGCAGCTGTTGAGGCAAAAAAGGAGCTTGAAGACCTCTCACTTAAGGCAAACAATGATGAAACATTAAAGAAAATCGCAATAACAGCCCTTTCAGGTAAAAATACTGGGGTTTCATCTGACTTCCTTGCAGACCTTGTTGTAAAGGCAATAAACAGTGTTGCAGAGGAAAGGGATGGCAAAATAATGGTAGACACAGCAAATATTAAGGTCGATAAAAAAAGCGGTGGCAGTGCTGCAGACACACAGTTTATAAATGGAATAATAATAGACAAGGAGAAGGTTCATTCAAAAATGCCAGGAATTGTAAAGAATGCCAAAATAGCGCTAATAAATTCCGCTCTGGAAATAAAGAAAACAGAAATAGATGCAAAGGTTCAGATAACAGACCCATCAAAGATTCAGGACTTCCTTGACCAGGAGACTGACACAATGAAGGAGATGGCAGAGAAAATAAAGAAATCAGGGGCAAATGTTGTATTCTGCCAGAAGGGTATAGATGATACAGTGCAGTACTACCTTGCAAAGGATGGCATATACGCAGCAAGAAGGGTAAAGCAGAGTGATATGGAGAAACTTGCAAAGGCAACTGGAGCAAAAATGGTAACAAATCTTGATGATATCACAGAGGATGTCCTTGGAAAGGCAGAAACAGTGGAGGAGAGAAAAATAGGCGACGACAGGATGACATTTGTAACCGGCTGTGTCAATCCAAAGGCAGTAAGCATACTTATAAGGGGAGGCACAGAGCACGTTGTGGATGAAATTGAAAGGGCAATGAATGATGCCATAAGGGTTGTTGCCATCACCAAGGAGGATGGAAAATACCTGCCAGGTGGAGGGGCAATAGAGGCTGAGCTTGCAATGAAGCTTAGAAACTACTCCAACAGCGTAGGTGGCAGGGAGCAGCTTGCCATAGAGGCATTTGCAAAGGCCCTTGAGATAATACCAAGGACACTGGCTGAAAATGCAGGAATGGATCCAATAAACACATTAATATCATTAAAAGCTGAGCATGAAAAGGGGAACAAAACATTTGGAATTGATATGGACAACTCAAAAATAGACGACATGATAAAGCTTGGCGTATATGACACATTCAGGGTAAAGACACATGCAATTGAGAGTGCTGTTGAGGTTGCAACCATGATACTCAGAATAGATGATGTCATAGCCAGCAAGAAATCATCCGCACCATCAAACCCACAGGGCGGAATGGGCGGCGGAATGCCACAGTATTAATTTTTATTTTTCTTTTTTTGTCAAAGTTTTTATTGTATTTAGCTATTAATAATAAATTAAGGCGATTTTTATGATGCAGTTTAATGTTAGAAGCAATGAAAGGGATTACGAAACTGATTATGATGTCATCATAATTGGGGCAGGGGCTGCAGGCTACTCCGCAGGAATATACATAAAAAGGTCTGGAATGAGCGTGGCCATACTTGAAAGAGAGGCTGTCCCAGGCGGTAACACCGCACTTTCACCACTTGTGGAAAACTATCTTGGTTTTAAAGCCATAGAGGGGTCAGATCTTGCAGAGGAGTTTAGAAAGCATTATTCAGAATATGGTAAGATAATAACAGAAATAGAGGTAAGGAATATCAAAAAGGAGGGAAACAACTTTGTAATTGAAACAAACAGGGAAACATTCACTGCAAGGGCAGTAATAGTTTCCACAGGAACAACGCACAGAAAAATGAACGTGCCAGGTGAGGAGGAATACTATGGTAAGGGTATTTCATACTGTTCAACCTGTGATGGATATCTTTTTAAGGGCAAGGATGTTGCTGTTATTGGTGGTGGAAATTCTGGAGCAATTTCTGCCCTTTATCTAAATGGCATAGCAAAAAATGTTTCAATAATAGCACATTCAAAGATTAAAAAATGTGAGGATGCATATATTAAAAGCCTGGACGAGAAAAAAATACCCTTTATACTGAATGCCGAAACAGAGGAGTTTTTGGGGGATGGAAAAAAACTCACAGGCCTTAGATATAAGGATCTGGTAACAGGTGATGAAAAAACTGTTAACCTCGATGGTGTTTTTATTTATATAGGTGTGATACCCCAGACATCATTCCTAAAAAATATAGGAGTTAAGCTTGACTCCCATGGATTTATAGTAACAGATGATAAATGCAGGACAAATGTTCCTGGAATATATGCGGCCGGTGATGTTATTGCTGGCAGTGAGGAACAGATTGCAACTGCTGTTGGTGATGGGTCCAGGGCAGCAATAACACTTTATACTGATAAAATGAACAAAAAATTTTAAATCTTTTTTATACTTACATGTTATGAAAAGGGATATATTATCTGTTATGGACATGAAGGATGATCTTGAGGATATTATTTTGTTATCAATAAAATTGAAAAGGGATAGGAGCATCAAATTTTCAGAGAAAAAAATTCTTGGCATGATTTTTGAAAAACCGAGCACAAGGACAAGAATATCCCTTGAATCTGCCATGGTGCAGCTTAATGGAACTGCAATATATCTAAGCCCAAAGGAGATGCATCTTGGTGATGGAGAGACAATAGAGGATACGGCGAGGGTTATGTCCAGATTTTTGGATATAATCTCTTACAGGGCATACAGCCATGATATGGTTCTTGAACTTGCCAGATATTCAAGGGTGCCTGTTTTAAATGCACTTGACAATCTGGAGCATCCCATGCAGATTGTTGCTGATTTTATGACAGTATATGAAAAGAAATCAAAGTTATCAGGATTGAAACTGGCATATATAGGTGATGGGAATAACATGGCAAATTCCCTGCTTCTTGGTGCATCCATACTTGGCATGGATATCTCCATAGCATGCCCAGAAAATCACGAGCCTGATAAAGAAATAATAAGATCTGCAAGGGAGATGGCCTTAAAGACAGGTTCCAGAATTGAGATAGTAAGGGAGCCAAGAACGGCCATAGATTCGGCTGATATTGTATACACTGATGTATGGGTATCCATGGGCGAGGAATCGGAAAGGGCCGAGAGGGAAAAATTATTCAGGCCGTATCAGGTAAATTCAGAATTAACAGATTTTGCCGATAAAAATTTTATATTCATGCACTGCCTTCCAGCGCACAGGGGGCTTGAGGTAACAGATGATGTAATTGACGGCATACATAGCGTTGTATTTGATGAGGCAGAAAACAGGCTATACAGTGAAAAGGGGATTATATATAAGGTTCTTTCATAAATAATTTTTTAGGATTTTTTAAAATAAATTGATCCATATTTGATGGTATTTTAATCCATATAATTCTATATTTTAATGTTTAAAGTTTCATATATTCAATTAATTTTATAAATTAATTTAACATAATAGTTATAATGATTGAGATTTCAAAAATTATGGAAAAACTTGGTGTAAATGATTATGAACTTTATGGAAAATACATAGCAAAGCTGCCAGTTGATGTAAAAAAATATGGTGAGAAAAGGGGTAAATTGATTTTAATGACTGCAATGACACCAACACCGGCAGGAGAGGGGAAAACAACAACTGCCATAGGTCTTGGTCAGGCCATGACAAGACTGGGTTTTAATGCCGGCATAGCAATAAGGGAGCCATCACTTGGACCATGCTTTGGTGTTAAGGGTGGTGCAACTGGCGGTGGAAAATCAACTGTTGAACCCTCAGATAGAATAAATTTAATATTTACAGGAGATTTTCCTGCAATTGCCGCAGCTCATAATTTGCTCTCGGCCATGATAAATAATCATATCTCCCATGGAAATGGTCTTGGTATTGATCCTAAAAGGGTTGTTTTTCCAAGGACTGTGGATATGGATGACAGATCATTAAGATCCATAATTGTTGGCATTGGAGATAGGAATAATGGCACAATGATGAATGATTCCTTTGTGATAACTGCCGCATCAGAGATCATGGCAATAGTTGCACTATCAAAGGATTATAATGATTTAAAGGAAAGGCTTGGAAATATTCTTATTGGTTATACTTATAAAAATGGGCCGGTATTCGCCAGGGATATTAGGGCTGCGGGTGCAATGGCGGCACTTCTTGTGGATGCATTAAAACCAAATATGGCGCAGACAGCTGAAGGAACGCCGGCAATAATACACACAGGGCCCTTTGGAAACATAGCGCATGGGACATCAAGCCTGCTGGGTGATCTTATTGGATTGAAAATTTTCGATTATACAGTAACTGAGGCGGGATTTGGGTCAGATCTCGGTTTTGAGAAATTTATGAATATATTTACAAGGGAAAGTAAAATCATACCAGATTCTGTTGTTATCGTTGCGACTTTACGGGCAATGAAATTCCATGGCGGGGCACATAATATAGATGATGAAAATATTAATGCCATAAAAATAGGATTTCAAAATTTAATCAGGCATGTGAATATA
>NZ_LKBG01000272.1 GCF_001402945.1 Acidiplasma aeolicum | reverse complement strand
CTTTAATTTTGATAATCCTTTAATATTATCCATGGTTCTATCAATAATTTCTTCCCTCATCTGTGATGATAAATATTTTAAATCCCTTATTTCATAATGGTCCTTTACATACACTGGTACTTTATTTACCTTATAATCCATATTAAAAATATCACTGTTAAATTCCTTATTTATTACATAATTATACAGCCATTTAGCCTCCAAAAATATTCTCCTTAATATCCTTGATGTGTTGGTATTTAGTTTATCACTGTCTATCTTTGTTTTTATAATTACTGCTGATTGAGATTTTCTTTTAATTTTGGTTTTATTCAATGAATCTTTTATTTTATTCTTCTTTGTATTCATCATACCTTCTTCTGATCCTCTATGTACTTTTCAACCACTTCAAGCGTTACTGCACCAACGCTTGCTATAAATTTTGACCTTGTCCATAATGTTGGTATCTTTCTTCTCAATACCGGAAATTCATCCCTTAATACATGTGATGTGTATCCTTTTATAAGGTTAACACATCTAATAACATCTATTCTTGGCTTTAAGTCTATTAATAAATGCACATGGTCTGGCATAACCTCCATTTCTATTATTTTATAGCCGTAGTCATTTTCCTTTTCAATAATAAGCTCCTTGAGTCTTTCATCTATGCCGTTTACTAACACCTTTCTTCTGTACTTAGGTGTGAATATTACATGGTACTGGCATGAAAACACTAAATGATCGTATGATTTGTATTCTTTCTTATACTGAGTTATTTCCATATATTAAATAAAGTATTTATCAACATTATATAAAATTTATTATATAAATGCATGAATTGCATATTCATTATGAAATATTTAATTTATTAACATTTTAAAAATTAATTATTTATTGAATTTATATTTTCTGGCTCCAGAAATTCATCCACATTGTAAACTCAGTGGCTTTCTTTCTGGTAGATTCATTTGTAAATTAATATATCATAAACTTTATGTTTTCATCCCCCTTATGGAGGGGACTTCACACCTTAAAATTAAAATTTATTCAAAATTCAAAATCAACATTAACCTTTATAATATCACCATCTTTTAGTGACAGGGCCTGCCTCAAATATTTATCAGAAATTACCTCAATAATATCTGTGTAAACGCTCCTTTCAGGAAATATGAGATAGCATTTTATCCCATCAATATGTGCATTAAAGCATTTTACACCACCAAAGGTCCTCTCACGATCCTTAAATCCTGATATAATAATTCCATCGGCACCACGCACCTGCCTCAAAATATTTTCATATTCCGGATTTATTTTTATGTTTAATGTGCCGGGAAATGGCTCCATTTTTAATTTTTCCTTAAACTGATCCATGTAACCTTTCTTGGATATATAGTATTTTCCCTCTCCAAGGCCATTTTGTACCGTACCCTCCATTTCAAATGATTGATTGATTTTTAATATTGAATAAAGTTCATTTAATTCTCTGTAAAGTAAATCAAGTGCCTTTTCCTGTATCATTATCTTTTGCCTTCTATTTTCGATTGTTCTGTCTATATATTTCTCCTTTATTAATTCAAGAATGATTCTTGATGCCGTTTGCTGGCTAACGCCCATCTTCCTTGCCAGCTCTGATGATGAAATATATGCAATATTTTTGCTACCTGCAAGATTTTTTAATTCTTTTATTGCTGAATATAAGGTTTCGTTCATGCAGGTTAATATTTTTTAAGTATAATAGTATTGTTTATTATAATTAAATAAAAAAGCATACTGATTCCAACATTAGGATGTTAAGTTTCTGTGCGGTTTATTATAAATAATTTTAGATCTTATTTAATTTTATACAATGAATAATTTTGAGTTAAAGGAAAATTTACGATATTTAATTAAATATTATTTTAATCGTAATAAGATTTGAATAAAATGATTAATTAAATTTTTTTTGCATTTTCATTAATAAAAATCAACAAAAAAATCATGATTTTATGCATATAATTCTTATTTCCTAAAAGCAATATTTTTAATATTCCGCGGGATAACGGTTTATGGGGCTTAAAATAATTGTTTCCATAAAGCAGGTCCCGGATGCAGATGATTTAAGAATTGATCCGGTGACAAACAACCTGATAAGGGAGGGTGTTCCAGCCATTATTAATCCCCCTGACCTCCATGCAATAGAGGAGGCTATAAGGTTAAAGGAAAAATATGGTGGTACGGTAACAATAGTTTCAATGGGGCCGCCCAGAGGAGACATTTCAATTAAGGAGGCAATATCCATGGGTGCAGATGATGCCTATCTTGTAACAGATGCTGCCATGGCAGGGTCTGATACATGGGCAACATCCTATACAGTTGCACAGGCCATAAAAAAGCTTGGTGGTGCAGATGTAATTCTTTTTGGCAGAAGGGCAGTTGATGGTGAAACCCAGCAGGTTGGCCCGCAGACCGCCGTCTGGCTTAATGTTCCGGCTGTGGCCTATACAGATAAAATTATTGAAATAGACCAGAAAAATAAAAAGGCAGTATTACAGAGAACCACGGAATTCAACACAGAAATACTTGAGGTTCCCATACCGTTTGTTGCCACCATATCTGAGATTTCAAATACGCCAAGGGAGCCGACACTTGAGGGTTTAATAAAGGCCAAAAATTACAATGTATCAAGGCTGTCCAAAACAGATATAAACGCGGATCCCAAGCATATTGGGCTGGCAGCATCACCAACAAAGGTTATCAGGGTAAGGCCCCCACCAAAGATGAGAAATCCAGAAATTATTAAAAATGAGGATATTAATAAAACCGTTGACTGGATTATTTCAAAAATTAAAATAGCGGCCACCGGGATGAAATCATCAGGTGAGGATTATGTTAAGCCCAAGCCTGTTGCAAAGGCCACCGGTAAAATCTGGGTTTACATGGACCATACAAATGGTGACATTAATAAAACCTCACTTGAGATTCTTGGAGCAGCCAGAAGGGTGGCTGATCTAATGGACACACAGCTTGGGGCGGCGGTAATAGGTGACCATGCAGAGAATATCGTGGACATGGCATTTAAGTATGGTGCCGATGAGGCCTTTTACTGTGAAACCCCTGGTGTTGAATATTACGATAATGATGTTTACACAAGGGCTCTTGAAACACTGATAAAAAAATACATGCCAGATGCCATATTCTTTCCGGGTACATCAAATGCAAGGGAGCTGGCATCCACCACCGCAATAAAGGTTGATACCGGTTTAATAGCCGACTGCATTATATTTGATGTTGACGAAAAGGGCCAGCTGCTATCAACAAGGCCAGACTTTGGTGGAAAGGAAACCTCCACAATTATCTGCCCCAATAACAAACCTGTAATGGTAACAACAAGGTCCGGAGTTTTTTCTGCATTAAAGGAGCGCGATTACAGGGGAAAAGTTCAAACGGAAACATTAACGGATACATCAACAAGATTCAAAATAAAGGATTTTAAGAGCATAGAGTATAATAATCCACTGCTTGGTTCAAAAATAGTTGTTGGCGTTGGCAGGGGAATTGTTAATAAGGAAAACATTAAACTGGCCGAGGATCTGGCAGACAAACTCCACGCAGTTGTTGGTGTTAGCAAGCCCCTGGCAGATGCTGGCTGGTATCCAAAGGATCATCAGGTGGGCCAGACAGGTACAACAATAAGGCCTGATCTCTACATAGCCCTTGGAATATCAGGGGCAATACAGCATCTTGTTGGAATTCAGGGGTCAAAAAAAATACTTGCAATTAACACAGATGAAACTGCTCCTATATTTGATAACTGTGATTACGGCGTGGTTGGAGATATATTCCAGATAGTGCCAGAACTGATTAAAAAAATTGGTGATATAAATGCTTAATTATGATGTTGTTGTTGTTGGCTGCGGCCCTGCTGGGTCAGCTGCTGCATTAAGGGCTGCAAAGGCAGGTAAAAAGGTGCTGGCAATTGAGAGGGGCCCGGAACCAGGTTCAAAAAATGTATCCGGTGCAATGATAAGGAAGGACTATGTTTCTTCTGTATTTGGTGATGGCCTTCCATTTGAAAGGGAGGTTCAGAGAATAAAACTATCATTATATAATGGTGATAGTCCTGTGGATATTGAGTTTTCTCCGGAAAATTTGGTTACAACGGGGAGGCTAAAATTTGATAAATGGCTTTCATCTGTTGCTGAAAATGCCGGGGCCATGGTTATAAGCAAAACAACCGGGCTTGAATTAAAATGGGAGAATGGAACTGCAAAATCACTTGTTACAGACCGCGGTGAGGTTACAGCAGATGCCTTTGTGCTTGCTGAGGGCGTAAATTCATTGCTTTCAATGAAATCAGGCATAAAAAAGGATTTTACCCCTGATACTGCGGTACAGGCCGTAAAG
Source organism: Acidiplasma aeolicum (assembly GCF_001402945.1). Taxonomy (GTDB): domain Archaea; phylum Thermoplasmatota; class Thermoplasmata; order Thermoplasmatales; family Thermoplasmataceae; genus Acidiplasma; species Acidiplasma aeolicum. The sequence continues at coordinate 2,915 of NZ_LKBG01000272.1, read as the reverse complement.
GAGGTTTATGCAGTGAAAAAGGAGGATATAAATTCAATGTTCAATCTTCCTGATGAATCTAAGGGACTTGCATGGAGATTTGTCATGACAGACCCGCTTATAGCAGGATTCCTATATACCTATAAGGACAGTGTTGCGGTTGGAATTGGATCACCAATAAAAGAGCTTGTTTCAAGAAAAATGAGGCCAGAAAAAGTACTTGATGATTTTCTGGATAAAACCGGACTTGCAAAAAAATTTGAGGGCTATTCATTAAGAGAATATTCTGCGAAAGTCATACCTGAGGGCGGTTTTCCATCAATGAATCCAGGAAAGGGAAATGTGTATTTATGTGGTGATGCCCTTGGACTTGTGGACCCACTTACATTCGATGGCATAAGCCCTGCAATAGCCTCAGGAACACTTGCAGGGGATGCTGCAGCGTCTGGATTATCCCAGGACATATACTATTATAATCTGGTTAAGGACCCGGAGATATCAAAAATAGTAAAGGAAAGGCCACTGGAAGGGCGCATGCTTGGAACTGATGCTGCATCAGGATACATTAATATGCTGTCTTCGGCATTAAACAGCTGGGCTTCTGGGGATCTTCTTGGCATAGGAAAAATAATATCCTCAAATTTCAGAAACGTTATGCCAGACCTTATAGAATTTATGACGAAAATGAGGTGATAAAATGAGAACGGAGGAAAAACTGTACACATTAAGGTATAAGAAGGATGAAAAGCCACACCTTTCCATAAGGGATTCCGGACTGTGCCTTGAATGTGAAAAGGAAAATGGAAATCCACAGCCATGTATATTAATATGCCCCGCAGGTGTGTATACATGGGAGGATAAAAAAATAGTTGTTGGTTATGAAAACTGTGTCGAATGCGGTGCCTGCAGAATAGCCTGCCCATACGATAATATTAACTGGGAATATCCCAGATTTGGCAGGGGTATTGCATTAAGATATGCATAGATTTATTTTTTTATTTTTAAATTTTAAGATGTAAAAATTATTTCTTTACAACCTTTTATGCGTTTAATAATATCATTTTATAATAAAAATTGCATCGTTCCATTGCCGAGTTTTATGAGAGTTTTAAAAAATTTAATAATTCTATTAAGTATTATAATCAAAATACATTAATTTAATTCATCATAATTCTCCATAATATATGAATCCACGGCCCTTCTTCCACTGATCATTGCAGATCTTATATCATACTGGTTTTTATCAAATATATTTATATTGTATGAATCCTGTTTAATGAATTTAATTCCCTGCCTTTCTGCAAGTTTGATGTAAAATTCCCTTCTTGACCTTTCGAGGATTTCCAGTGACTCTGGATTGATAATTACTGTATTTTTTTTCGAAATTTCCAGTGCATCATCAAAGTATCTGTATATATTTGTGTTAATTGAAACATCCCCCATATTTTTAATATCAGGATAAACCTTATCAGGGGAACAGTCTATTCCTGATGTTCCCCTTGATTTTTCTACTGTTATCCCGCGCCTATCAAGTTCATTTAAATAATAATCCACAAGTGCCTTAAATTCAGTTCTTTTATGTGGTTCTAAAATATCGTTAATCTGCCCACCGGGGACATTTTCCTCATAAATCACTGGTTTTAATCCAAGTGAAAGTGCATAAAGTGCGGCCTCCAAACCTTTTATACCCGCACCATCTATTTCTATTTCTCCAATTAATTTTTTGTTCCTTCTTATGGTGCTGTACAGCTCAAGGCCTGTATCAATGTTGACAGTGCAGCGTACCTCGTTAAGACCTAACCTCCTGCAGTCCTGATTGCACCTGATGCATGGCCTTGGATTGTGACCGTGCAATAATTTATACGGAAAGTATGGATCAGCCAGGGCCTCACGGCCGGTTGCTACAAAATCTGCCTTCTTCAATATTTCGTTCGCATCGGCAGCATTTATTACAGAACCAACCAGAATGGTTGTTTTATCCGGTCTCCTTGGAAGCCTTGCATAAATATGATTATGTTCATAATAGAATGGTGCAGACGATGCTGGGGGTGCGAATCTGCCAGCAGAGTAATGAATATAATCAATTTTCCTTATTGATTCACCCACCTTTAAACCGTAATCGGGACCGTAGCCATCAGGGTCATTTTCATACAGGCTCAGTCTTATTCCTAATGGTATATCATAATAATTCTTTATATTTTCAGTCATTTCGTTAATTATCCTAAGCCGGTTTTCCAATGAACCACCGTATTTATCATCCCTTTTATTAAGGGCAGGGGATATGAATTCCTCAAGCAAATAACCATGGGCCCCATGAAGCTCTATCCCATCAAATCCTGATTTGTATGCTATGTCTGCTGCCCTGTAGAATTTTTCCTGAACATTAATTATATCCTCAATACTCATGGTCTGAGGCACATTCCCCATATAATCCATGGCTGTCGGTGCAAATATTTTTTTGGTATTAAGGCCCTGTAAGGCCTTGGCACCTGAATGAACAAGCTGAACAAAAATTCTGGAATCGTATTTATGCATTCTCTCGGTTAACCTGAAAAATTTTGGAGTCTGTGAGTAAGAAAACATCCCTAGCTGGTTTGGCGATCCCTTACCATTTAGTTCATCCACATATGTATATTCAGTAATTATTAATCCATAACCACCACGTGCACGTTCTTCCAGATATGCTATGTGATCCTCATTTGTATTGCCATCTGGAGAGGCCAGATTGGAGATCATTGGCGCCATGACAAGCCTGTTTTTAATTTCCAAATTACCTATGGTTCCGGTGCTAAAAACATCCATGTTTTTGTATATTCGTATTCATTTAAAAGTGTTTATTATATGAAAATAATAACATCATGTTTTATATTAAAAGTTTGAAAAACAAAATTAAAAATTAATTTATGCATTATCTATATATAATATTTTAATAAAAA
>NZ_LKBG01000271.1 GCF_001402945.1 Acidiplasma aeolicum | reverse complement strand
CATCAGAATCCTTTAATACAGATAAATCCCTTGATGCCTTTATATTAAAATCAAATTTTTTTGAGAAATTTAATGCATGTTCATAATTTTTTGAATACACATAGACATTATTTAAATCATAAATCGAGGCCATTGCCTTTAACTGTGTTTCGGCCTGGAATCCAGACCCTATTAGTGTGTAATTAATATTCTTTTTATTTATTAATAACGATGTCACCATTGCTGTTAATGCACCTGTTCTTATCTGACCAAGTGTGTTTGCATCGATTATAAATAATTTTTCCGGATCAGAAACGTCAAATATTATAACAACAAACCTTACACCGTTTTTACCTGATATGTATGTTTTTAATCCTGCTATGTTATATTTCTCATAATATGCAGGCATTGTATTTAAAATAAAATTATCGCCATAGATTCTATCACGTGCGTTTGCATAAGATTTTTTGTTTCCGTAAGAAGTGAAAGCATCCCTTAATTCATTTATGCATTCTTTTATATCAAGGTATTTCTTTACATCCTCATCGCTTATATAATAAATCATTATTATTAATTGATTTTTCATTATTAAATATTTATAATGTATAAATAAATATTAAAATAATGATAAGAGTGGGCATGATTGTACCTGCAAACAATGTTGCACTGGAATATGATATGTACCATATGGCCCCTTCGATAATTAGCTTCCATTCCACAAGAATGAGGCCATCAAGAGGATGCGAACCACAGGACCCTGAAAAATTTAGAAGGGAGCTCGGTGAGGCATATAACCTTATTAAAAAAATTTCCGATGTTACAGTTTATGGAAGGACATACGGGACCCACAAAAATATTGAAATTATTAAAACTGTTATAAAAAAGAACCTTATAATTCCTGAGGTCTCCGTAATGAATTTATTGAGATATAAAAAAATAAATAATGTCTGGCTCGGAACTCCGTATATAAAGGAAAGAACAGCCGAGGAGGCAAATTATTTTAAATCAAATAATTTTAATATAACAGGATTTGCCGGGTTAAATAAAATTTATGGCCTGGATATTTCAAATACAGGTGATGATGAAATAATTAAAATGATTGAGAATGAAAAATCCAGTGTGATGGCTGCAGATGCAATTTATTTATCATGCACTGCACTTCCAACACATAGCGTCATAAATAAGGTCATGAAAAAGTTTAACATGATGGTAATTTCTGAAAATTCTGCAATACTATGGGAAATATCTAGGATATTTAATATTAATTTTGAAATACCGGGAATATCAAAATTTTAAAATTATAAATATATCTAAAAAATTGGTTAATTAATCGAGCCTAAATTTGTATCCATATTCTATTATTCCATTTTTACCATCCTCCCTTATCTTTCTGAATACCATATGAACCCTCCTGCCTATATCCACCTCATCAGGATTACAGTCAACAACCTGTGCTGTTATTGATGGCCCCTCATCAAGTTTTATTAATGCCATCACATATGGTATTTCCCTTTTAAATGCAGGGGATGAATCATGAACAATGGAATATGATAATATTTCACCGTTACCGCTCAATTTTACCTTTTCCATTTTTCCAATTGATTCCCTGTGGCAGTAAGGACATATATCCCTTGGCGGGAAATATGTTCTACCACAGTTTTTGCATCTAAACCCAATTAGGTTATACCTGTATTCTGTTTCCCTCCATATTCTTGATAGTTCAGTCATTATTTACCACCTATATACCAAGTATATGCACAACGCTGGAGGCTCCTGTGCCCGCCATGTTGTGCAGAAGCGCGTATTTTGCACCCTTTACCTGTCTTTCTCCAGCCTTTTCTTTTAACTGTATATAAGCCTCCACGGCCTGGCCTATACCAACTGCACCGTATGGATCGCCCTTGGCCTTTAAACCACCAGATGGATTTACAGGCAGTGAGCCATCAAGCTTGATATCATTGTAAACAATGTCCTTGGCATGACCCTTTTCCACGAATCCAAGATCCTCAAGCTCAATAAGCGCATAAATAGAGAATGAGTCATGCAGTTCAATAAATGATATATCATCACGTTTTAATCCTGATCTCATAAATGCCTTTTCAGCTGCAAGCCGGGCTGAATTAAATGTGTATATTGATTCCCTGGAGCCAACAGATAAATAATCCTCTGCTATTGCCGAGCTTAATATTCTAATTCCATCCTTTCCATTTTTCTTAACATAATCCTCAGAGGCAAGAACCACAGCTGCAGCACCGTCACTTACTGGTGAGCAATCCATAAGGTTCAGTGGATCTGCAACCGGCGTTGAATTTAAGGCCTGTTCAACAGTAATTTTATTTCTGTACTGTGCATCAGGATTTTTTGATGCGTTATTATGATCATTGACAGGTATCATGGCAAGAGCCTCCTTCTCAACATTGAAATCGTGCATGTATTTTCTTGCTATTATAGCAGCCATTGATGCGGGGGTTGCGCCATAGAATGCCTCCCATTCACGATCAAGTATTGATGACATTTTATTTACAATGTCACTGCCATGGAGATCTGTCATTTTTTCAACACCACCAACAACAACGACATTATATTCCCCGGATTTTATAGATAAATATGCCTCCCTGAGCGCAGCAGCGCCTGATGCTGTTGATGCCTCTATTCTTATTGCAGGTATTCCCTCGTTTGACAGACCAGAAAAATCTGCAATCAATGCACCGATATTCTCCTGCTCATTTATTGTTCCGGCAAGTCCATTTGCACCATAAATTGCATCGATATCCTTTGAATATATGCCTGCATCCTCTATAGCCTTTAAACCGGCCTCAACGGCAAGATTTCTTAGTGATTTATTCCATAGTTCTCCATACTTTGTTTCTCCTGCCCCAATAATATAAACATCACTCAACACTATCACCTGTTACAATAATCTTCCTGAATTTTGTGTATGTTCCATAATCTATAAACTTCACCTTTTCAATCAATTTTTTTATTGTTGGCGCATTGTATTTTTTATAATCCTTAATATTATCTGTTACTGTTATATCAAATGCGTCTGATCCGGCACCTGACCCAAATGAAACGGCAAGGATCCTGTCCCCGGGCTGCGCCTCATCCAGTATGGCTGATAGGCCATTCATTGTTGAACCAGAGTATGTATTGCCTATATATGGTGTTAAAAGCCCAGTTTTGTACTGTTCCTCTGTAAAGCCCAAAATTTTGGCCGCCCTGGTGGGAAACTTACCGTTGGGCTGGTGGAATACGGCATAGTCATAATCCTCAGGTTTTGTTTCCATTCTTTCCATCATAGCCCGGGCCGCAGCTATTACATGCTTAAAATATCCTGGCTCTCCGGTAAACCGCTCACCGTGCTTTGGATATGGCTCGCCCTCACGCCTCCAGAAATCAGGGGTATCTGTGGATACTGAAAGAGTGCTGTTAATTTCTGCTATTACGTTTTCCTTTCCAATTATCATGGCTGTTCCGCCGGCAGATGCCGTATATTCAAGTGCATCACCTGGCGCACCCTGTGAGGTATCTGAACCTATTGCCATTCCATACTTAATATATCCAGAATCAACCATTGCCTTAATATTTTGCATTCCCGCAGTACCGGCCTTGCATGCAAATTCATAATCAGCTGCGAAATACTGCAATGGCATTCCTATTGCGGCTGCCACAATTGTGGCTGTTGGTTTTACGGCATAAGGATGTGATTCAGATCCAACATATATAGCACCTATATCGGCCGGGTCAATATCTGATCTTTTAAGGGCATTTCTTGCAGCCTCAACTGATATTGTTGCAACATCCTCATCTGGTGCTGGAACCGACTTGCTTAAAATAAAAAGGTTATTTTTCATTTTATCTGGTTCATCACCCCATATTCTGGCTATCTCCTCAGGTTTTATCCTGTACTGGGGTATATATGAACCATAACTAACTATACCTGACATAGATGGATAAGACTTATTTTATATATAAAAATTCACGTTTATAATTTCTCTAATTGACGTATTTATTATTTGATATTTTAATAAAAATATTTAAAAAAAATTTAAATAGGACTTTTCGTTATTTAATTATGGTAAGTATAGGGGAAATAGCATTAATAATAATAGTTTTGATAATTCTTGGCATACTATTATCCGGTATTCATATATTAAAGGAATGGCAGAGGGCCCCTGTGTTGACCCTTGGAAGATACACAGGACTGAAGGGACCCGGACTTATTTATGTTACACCAATAATAAGCAAGATTACAGTTGTCGTATCAACAAGGATACAGGCGGTTGCATTTAAAACAGAGTCAACATACACACAGGATAATGTTCCGGTTAACGTTGATGCGGTAATGTATTTTCAGGTTATAGATGCAGATAAGGCTGTGCTTAATGTTGAAAATTATGCCACAGCAACCCAGCTGGCAGCCCAGACCACACTTAGGGAGGTTCTTGGAAAATCCTCATTTGATGAGATATTATCTGAAAGGGAAAAGGTTGGTGAGGCTGCAAGGCAGATTATAGATGAAAAAACAGAGCACTGGGGGGTTAAGGTATCATCCGTGGAGATAAGGGATGTTCTGGTTCCACAGGCCCTGCAGGATGCCATGTCAAGACAGGCTGCGGCAGAAAGGGAGAGAAGGTCCAGGGTTACACTGGCACTGGCAGAGGTGGAGGCTGCCGGAAAAATGGTGGATGCTGCAAAACAGTATGAAAACAATCCCACTGCATTCCAGTTAAGATGGATGGATATAGTTTACCAGATTGGTCTTGAGGGTAAGGGATCCCTGATCATGATACCTCAGAACGTGCCAACAGCAGGTGATACATCACAGTTTTTCACTGCAACAGCCCTTGAAAGTATTTTAAGCAAAAACACGGGAAACACCACTAACTCTGGGAATAAACCTCAATGAGCTGATCAATGGTCAGCTCATATGGCCTTTTATCAGAATATATTCCATGATAATCTATTATGGATGAAATTTTTTTTCTTCTCATGGAAAATAGTTTTATTAAAAAAAGATCAAATTTTTTAATATCTATATTATACTCCCTTTTTTCTATTAATATTATTGATGAATCAACTTTTGGCACAGGATAAAATGAGTTGCGGCTTACATTGTAAAGTATTTTAATTTGTGACCTTATACCTGAATTTACTGTAAGCCTCGAATAATCTGGAGTTCCAGGACTGGCAACAAGCCTTTGTGCGAATTCTTTTTGAACCATTAATATTGCCATTTTAAAATCATAGTCCAGTATTTTAAAAACTATTTTGGATGAGATTTGATAGGGTATGTTTCCTATAATTTTATCATATTTCCCTGGAGCCAGTTTTAGAAAGTCTGCCTTTATTATCTTTAATTTACCACTTTTAATAAAATTGCTATAACTTTGATTTAACTGATCCACAAATCTATGATCTGGTTCAACCACGGTCAAATTTATATTATATTTTAATAATTGTTCTGTTAGGATTCCATGGCCAGGGCCTATCTCAAGTATGCATTCATTATCCTCTGGAGATAAAAATGATACCTCCTTTAATGCAATGTTATGGTCTTTTAAAAATACCTGGCCATATTTTTTACTAAAATTATCATTCATTTTGCAACAAATAATTTATATTTTTCATATCTGTTCTGGAGTTCCTCTATTATTCTGTTAACTATCATTTTTTTTGGATTGTGGACGCTTTTAACCCTTTCTGATATATCATCAAATGATTTAAACGGTGCTTTTTTTCTTTCCTCAAGGATTGCCCACATGCTTTTATTGCCTAGACCTGGAAGAAGCTCAAGTGTATGCATTCTGGCATTTACAGCCTCCGAATTATTAAAAAAGTTTATGAATTTCTCTGGATTTGAATCTATTATTGTTTCTATAGTATATGGGAGTTCGGATACAGCGGCGCTTGTTAATTCCTTGTATGTTATCCTCCTTTTTATTGATATAATTTTATCACGCTTCTCAGCAGATTTCCCTATATATATTCGATCACCAACAGATATGACTGCATCAGGTTTTGGTATTATCTCCAGAAGCTTGAATTCGCTCTCACCAATGGCTATTATTAATGGTGTCTTTCTAAAACTCTTATCTTCAGGGCGTCCCTGTGGTAAATAATCCAGAACATAAGCATATTCTTCCATTTATAAGACCTGCAATGTATCAAGAATTGCATCAAGCTGCGCATCATCCACTTTTATATTATATGAATTTAATACTGCTATTAATTCGTCCTTGTTATTTGGTTTAAGATCAATCAGCTTTACAGCAACCTCTTCTGAAAGCTTGAATGTTGACATTAATGATTCTTTTAGCTTTTCTATGTCAACGTTTTTTTTATATTTAAGAAACTTTTCAACATATGATAATGTATCTGCCTCATCCTCAGTCTTTTCTTCCTTTGCGGATAATTTGTTGTATACATCAATGTTTGTTATATATTTTATTTTCATTGATACAGCCTCTTGAGGTGCACTGGAGCAGATATAATTTTCCTTGTGGTATTGCCTATATTAAGAGACACAACATAGCATGATCCCTGCATACCTGAAACTATTCCTGTTCTGCCCTCAAATGTATGGTGAGGCATTCCATTATGAACTGCCGGATTTATAACTATTGCAACCCTGTCCCCAACATCGAATGTTTTGAGCAGGTCATTAACCTTGGGCATGCCCCTTTCCTTTATTCTTTTTGTGAGTATATTCCTTGATCCTGATCTGGATCCCCTTGACATTCTTGTCGTTTTAATCACCCCTATTTATATATATGACATCCAGGCTCTTAACCCTGAGTTTTTCACCGTAAAGTGAGGTCAGGCTTGGATTTGTCCTGCCACAATCTCCATTTACCAGTTCTTTTATATATGTGCCAGCCTCAGCACATATTTGGATGGTGGCAGTTTTATCCATTATATCTTCTATCTTTATATATTTTATTTCTTTTTTCCTAATAATATCGGATCTGTTACCAAGCACCCTTCTTGGTGTTTGCTGTTCTATTTTATTTCCTGTGAGCAGTTCACATGCCCTTATTAATTTTTCCCTGTCCATTATGCCATCTGATTCTATTACTGCCCTGTAAACCTTATCATGTTTGGCTTCCTTGATTTCTTTTACCCTCTTTTTATCACAAAAGGATAATTTATCTATTTTGATGCCGGCATTTTTTGAATTAACCGCAAATTTAAATTCCTCAAGATTAACCGACCTTTTTTTGGGATTTGATGCCTCTATTACAAATTCACGGCCATTACCAAGCATCATAACATCAACATCCTCACGTCCGGAACCATGAAGATAATAGTTTTCTGATTCTGTTATTTTCTTTAACTCCTCGCCTATTATAGATTCTATAGAATCACCGGAACCATGAATCCATCTGGTCTGTGGAAGA
>NZ_LKBG01000270.1 GCF_001402945.1 Acidiplasma aeolicum | reverse complement strand
CTCATTTTCTGCCATATTAATCACACCTCCCTTATTTTTCTAAGTTCATCGTCAATAGAATCCCTTTCTGATATGAGGTTCTCCAGATACGAGTATTCCTTTATCTTGCCTGCCAGCTTCCCCCTTATGTCATCCAGGCTGGCATAGTTGTGCCTTTTTAAATAATCCGCCATGGATGATGTCCATTCCTTAATCTGGTTAAATCCGTGCATTATTGTGTCGGTTACAACCTGCACCGATGTTGCACCGCACATTATATATTCCACAGCATTTGTCCAGTTAGAAATACCACCAATGCCGCTTATTGTGAGTTTTGTGTTATTATAAATGGATGAAACTGCCTTTAATCCAATGGGTTTTACCCCGGGACCTGACAGGCCGCCGTAGGTTGTGTATCCAAAGACGGGTGGGAAGAGCATTTCACGCTCTATATCAACGCCCATAAGGCATGATACAGTATTTATTGCAGATACGGCCTTTGCACCTGCCCTTTCTGCATTTTTTGCAATCTCTGTTATCTCTGTTACATTCGGTGATAATTTAGCAATAACCGGTACACCAACAGACTGCACAACCTCCTTGGTATATTCATAGACAAGGTCTGGATGCTGTGATATATACGCCCCTGATCTCTTTTCTGGTTCACCATGCGGGCACCCAAAATTTAATTCTATTAGATTTGCACCGCGATCTTCTGACCATCTGGCAAGCTTCGCCCATTCAGATATATCGGCTGAACCCATTATACTAAATATAATTGGCGCATCCGGAATTTCATGGTATACAGTTCTTATATACCTGTCCCATGTTTCAAGGTTATCCTCTGTAATTAGCTCAATGTTTTCAAACACCACAAGGTCCTTATTCTGATCCCTCATGGCGGCATACATTGGCCTGACGCCCTTTCTGACAATGCTATCCCCAACGGTCTTAATGACAACGCCTCCCCATCCGGCCTTTAGGGCCTGAATGATTTTATCGGCGGTGCCGCTGGTTGGACCTGAACCAACCCAGAACGGGTTTTTAAATTTTACACCATCAAAATCTATTTCCAAACTATCATTTTCTTGCATTTTACCACCTCTTTATAATTACCTTGCTGTCTGTAAAGAACATGACATGATCCGGTCCGCCCTGTGCATGCAGGTCCCCAAAGAAGGAATTTTTATATCCTGCGAATGGATAGAATGCTATTGGTGCCGCAACACCAATATTTACGCCTATGTTTCCTGCCTGTACCTCCTCGGTAAAGCGTTCTGCATACGTTCCTGAATTTGTGAAAATTGTTGATGCATTACCATACTGGCTTTTATTTATGATTTCTATTGCATCATCAAAGTCCTTTGCCTCTATTACGCTTGCAACGGGCCCAAATATTTCCTCCCTTATGATCTTCATGTCCGTTGATGCATCATCAAATATGGAAGGACCAAGGAAGAAACCATCCCTGTATTTTCCTGCATCAAATGTTCTGCCGTCCAGTATAAGTTTAGCCCCCTCTGAGATGCCCGAATCTATGTATCCAAGCACGCGTTCTCTATGCTCAGATCTAATTAATGGACCTAATGTCACGTTTTCATCCAATCCATAACCAAGTATAAGTTTTTGTGCCTGTTTTTTGAATAAATTCACTATTTTATCATGATTTTCCGGCAAAGTTACCAATACAGACCCGGCAAGGCATCTTTCTCCGGCGTTACCATAAAATGATGATATCAGGTGTGGTACAACCTTTTCAGGGTCTGCGTCTGGCATAACAAGCTCATAATTTTTTGCAGATGCCCCTGCCTGTGATCTCTTGTGTTTGGCCGATGCCGTTGAAACTATGTATTTTGCAGCACCTGTGGATCCAACAAAGCTAACACCCACAATTTTATCATTATTAAGCAGGGCATTCACAGTATCAACAGCACCATTGACAACGCTTATTACACCTGGTGGAAAACCGGCCTTATCGAAAAGGTCCAGTGTTTTTTGCATTGTTAATGGTGTCTTTTCTGATGGCTTTACTATTATTGTATTCCCAAGGCCAATGGCATATGGGATAAACCAGAATGCAACCATGATTGGAAAATTAAATGGCGTTATTGCAGCAAATACACCCATGGGAACCCTTATTAATTCCTCGTCTATGCCAGCAGAGATGTTTTTATTATTTTTCCCCATGATGTTATATGTTGATGAGCATGCGGCCTCAACATTTTCTATGGCCCTGAGAACCTCTCCCTGAGCCTCCTTGAATGTTTTGCCATGCTCTATTGTAACCATTTTTGCAAGTTCATCTGCATTTTCCCTCATTAGATTTTCAAGCCTAAAAAGATATTTTATGCGGTCAGTTATTGGAATCTTTGACCATTTTAAAAATGCATCATATGCATAATCCACAGCCTTATTAACATCCTCGGCACCTGTATCAAATACAGATGCTATTTGCTTTCCAAATGCCGGGTTGAAAACCCTGTATTCTGTTTTTCCCTTGTTCTCAACCCTCTGCCCATTCACATAATTAAAGACCTTATACTCCATATTTTCTGTCTTCATTTCTTCACCTCCGCATCCGATATTTTTAACGCCTCATCAATAACGTCAAAACCCCTGTTTAAATCCTCCTCACTTATTATCAGTGGCGGTGCCACAATAAAGTGTGAAATCCATGTGTTAAGATAAACGCCATGTTCCATGGCGTATTTTGCAATCCTGCTTACCATCAATGGTTTCCCATCAATTTTATCCTGCGCAGTATTAAATGGTATTCTATTTTCACGGTCGTAATTTATTTCGACCCCACCGAATAATCCTATGCTCCTGACATCCCCAACCGATACATGGTTTTCCCTGAGTTCCTTAATTCTTTTTTCAAACAGTGGTGATATACGCCTTACATGATCAAGAACATAATTTTTATATTCATCAATTGCTGCTGATGCTGCGGCCAGCATTAATGGATGTGCCTCATATGTATGGCCGTGCGCAAAAATATGATCCTCAAAGAAATCAGAAATCTTTTTATCAACCGCTGTTAGTGATAATGGTGCATACGCAGCTGTAATTCCCTTGGCCGTTGTGATTATGTCAGGCTTAACATTCCAGTGGTTCACTGCAAACCATTCTCCTGTACGGCAAAATCCGGTCATAACCTCATCTGCTATTAAAAGAACATCATTTTCCTCAGTGATTTCCCGTAACCTTTTAACAAATCCATCGGGTGGAACAACAACGCCGTTTGTGCCTGTTACAGGCTCAAAAATCACAGCGGCAATATTTCCCTCCTGTTTTATTGTATACTCAAGATTTTCAGCACATGCCAGGTTGCATTCGGGGTACTTTAGTTTGAACGGGCAGTGATAACAGAACTGTGGGGCAACCCTTAAAAATCCTGAAGCATTTTCATATGAATCCACAAGCATCCTTCTAAAATCACCTGTTAGCTGCAGGCTTCCAAGAGTTGATCCATGATATGAATTATAAAATGAAATTATCTTGTTCTTCTTTTTATCTGCCATGTACATCCTTGCAATTTTTATGGCGGCCTCATTTGCCTCAGTTCCAGAGGTGCCATAAAAATATTTGACCATATTGTCTGGGAGTATTGATTTTAGTTTTTCAGAAACTGTTTCCCTTATATCCGTGTCAAATGATGGGCCAATATATGATAGTGTTTCCGCCTGTTTTTTGATGGCATTTATAACATTTTTATTTCCATAGCCAAGGTGGCAGCACATTAACTGTGATGACATATCAAGATAGGATTTCCCTGAAGAGTCTGTAAAATAACTTCCCTCACCTGAAATTATTTTCAAAGGGTTCCATCCTTTCTGTCGGCTCCACGTTACAAAGGTATTTTCAACGGTACTGTTTAACTCATTTTCTGGATTTTTTATTGCCATAATTATAATAAGATTATCTTATATATAAAAACTTTGATGAAAACATTGATAATATATCTAGATTTATTATTATATTGATAATTTATATCGTAAAATAAAAATTGCATGATATATTTTATTCTTTAATTGCATTAAAAATTGTAATCAAAAAACAATATATTATCGTAAAACATAATCTAATATGGATGAAAAGGACAAGGAAATATTAAAGACAATGATGATTTTAAAAACAAATAATTTGCAGGACATAGCCGATAGGGTATCCATTTCAAAATCCTCTGTGCAGAAGCGAATTAAAAAAATGGAGGAGGAAAAAATTATAAAGGGGTTTATACCAGAACTTGATAGAAATAACTTGCCGGAAACCTTAACGGCCATATCCATGATCAAGGCACGGTATGGTCCGGGTTATGCTGAGGAGGTTGGCGAAAAAATAAAAGAGGTAAAGGGAATATGTGCATTATATTATGTCCTTGGCGATTATGATTTTACTGCGGTGATCAAGGCAGAGAGCATAAAAGATCTGGAATCAATTCTCAATAAAATATCATTAATAGATGGCGTGGAAAGGAGCAATACAATAACAGTACTATCAATTAAAAAGGAGGATTTGACAGAATTTAACAGAATTGATTAATTTTTATTCAATTTATTCATCGCTTTTTTTCTTCCTGGTTTCATGCCGTTTCTATGGCCTTTTAAGGACATTTTATATGATTTTATCTCCCTTATGGCATCCTCAGGTGTTTTGGCATTTTTTAGGTTTTCAGCAAGGTCGTGCATGCCCATATATTCAAGCCACATTGATATATGCCCATTTAAAACGTGATAATTCACAGCATCACGGTCATATATATTCAGACATTCAAGCTCTGCAAGAAGGCTTTCAAGATCGCAGGCCACGCCTATTAATTTATTATACGATTTAAAATAAAAAGGCTCCATGGTGTAATCAATTTATAACTGTATTTAAATGTTTTTATTTATATATTAATTTTTTTAAGAATAATGGTAAATAATTTTATTTGATACATGGATTATAAAACTATCAAAAAAATTATTTATGAGATTATGTTTCAATATTATGGGAATATTAAAGGTTGAAATAGATTATAATGTTAGTGATGCCCTTGAAATTATCAAAAAATTTCTGAAAGATAACAAAATAAATATCTTCGGTATAATTGACCATAGGAAAAACGCCATTGATGCCGGAATGGATATGAATGATGAAACATTAATTATGTTTGGGTCTCCAGCAGTTGGTACCGGCATAATGATTGAATCACCTGAAATTGGTATTGAACTGCCTACCAAAATTCTATTATATTCAATTAATGATAAAACATATGCTGTTTATAAAAATATTAAGGACCTTGAACAGGAATACGGAATTACAAAAAATAAAGAATCTCTTGAAAAGTTAGATGGTCTTATTAATAAAATAATAAACATGTTAAAAAAATAAAAAATCAATTTTAAGGAACAAAATGTGAAGGTTACAGTTTCTGTTAACCATGTTAACATACACCTTTGGAAGTTATCATGTCAATGAATTTGGGTATGCTTAAACTTCCTGGATACAACCCAATACCCTCTATCCCGTTGGCAAATGCTTCGGGGATTGCTTTTTTTATAATATTATATGATGCATTTAAATCTGCATGTATTAATGTTCCATTGAGAGATTTGAATATTCCCCTGCTTATCCTTTTTCCAAGATAATTATCATGCTTTTCTATGCTTTCATTGTCAAGAAAAGAGCATTTGGATGTATATGATTCTTCCTGAATAATTACATTTATTCCATGTTCCTGACCTTTATAATATATCTGGTTAATTAATGTATTAAATGATATCTGGACAAAGTTCTGGTTGTTCTTCTTTCCCATTTCTGCTGATTGCTTCCACCTATTATTATGGCCTATAACTATTGTATCTATTTTATTATTAATTGCATATTTTATAACTGCATCTGATAGTTTATGCATTACATCCTTTATTTTTCTGTTCCTATTCATGTATAATTTATTGATTCTTTTAGTATTTTCATGATTCTTCCTCTGTTTATCATTAATAGATTTAAGCCTTGAAAGTTTTTTATTAAAATACTGGTTTATGGATTTTAAAACACCACCCTTAACAGCAATACCCTTTTCAGATATGCTGTTTCCAATGGTTATGGTGTTCCTTACACCAACATCTATACCAAGTATCCTGTTTGCACTTACCTCATTAAAATCTGATATCTCCTTAGAGTATACTATCTCAACATTATATCCTGTGCCCAATGGTATAATTCTTACCTCTCTTAAATCTACATTTTCTAATCTTGTTTTTAACTCCAGATTCATTATTTTAGGAAATTTAAGAATCCCATCAACAATGGAACATTGCTGGTTGGTAAATATTAGCATGAATTCTCCATCCTTGTATTTATATTTAGGTGGTCTTGGAATTCCATTAAATAATTCAGGATGTTTCTTATATGCTTTTAATGCCCTAAAGAATGAACTCCATGATTCTTTTACCTTTTTTATTGTCCATTGTGCTGTCTGTGCGGGTAATTTCTGGAAATTATTATATTCATCTATTTCTGATGGCATTGAGAATTCATTTACAAGCTCCTTATATGATGATAATCTTTCTTTATTAAAGAACTGGTTTCTGAGAATGTAATTTGCCTGATTGAACAGGTTCTTTGATTTATAGCACATATATGATATTATTCCATTATCCAAAATGAATATCTGTTCAGTTCTGATTATCTTCATTTACAAATATTATAATGCCATGAGTATATATAAAATTTCTCCATAAATGCTGCATAATAATGTTTATTCTAAAAGTAATTAATTTATTGTTATTTTAAAAATCACGTCAATCTATGAGTTCTGAAAAAATTTTAAAATTAATTGTTTTATTGTATATATGTTGATAATATAATGCATCAATATGGTATAAGGTTATCAGCTTTGATAACTATACAATCAGAATTTATTATTTATTTGTAGCATGGTATGGCTGGAAACAATAATTTTAAAGGAATAATTTAATTGGATATTAATATTGAATTTACCACCCTGAATTGAAAGAACATCAGAGATGTGGAAAATTAAATTCAAAGATTAATGGTGGTTGCTAGATAGATCCTTATAACTTTTAAATTCTGATAGGAATGATGCAGGAATTGTAAGATAAATTTAGAATACAAATTCAGGATAATTTATAAATGGTCTCTTAGAAGGTCATTACAGTATAACCTGCATCAACATATCTTGGTATCGTTTCTGAAACGTCTTCAAGTTCTGTGCTCAAATCCATAATTGCCTTGTCCAGATCATGTGCTTTCGAATATCCACTACATGCTATTGTAACTATTCCAAGGTCCTTAAGGATAGAAAACAGTTTAAGAAAATCGCTATCATTGGAAGAAAATGCCTTTTCGCTTGGCCCGAAAAAAACAACCTTTACATCATCCGCCTTCTTCTTCCT
>NZ_LKBG01000269.1 GCF_001402945.1 Acidiplasma aeolicum | reverse complement strand
CTGTTTTGAATCCCTGACACCAAGACTTTTAATCGATTCATCAGAACATAAAATGACCATAACCATAAGAAATTCATTAAAATCAAATAATGAGGTAGAAAAAATGAATAAACAAGAAGGATGGTAAAAGTAATATCATCATTCCCTGATTATGACTCACAATGAATATATTCTATTTAAAATCATTAGATTTCAATTCAAAACACGCATTCAGAAAGATGAACGGATACTATAAATGCAATAATGATGAGATTAAAGAGATGTTCAATAAGAGGTACGCTTTATAAATATACAGAATATGGTACACAACAGAAAACTCTGGGAATTATATAAAATATATGCCATTATATTGGATTTTATATATTATATGGATTTCAATTAAATATCCATAAAATATATTTAAATATGGCTTATAATGCTTTAGATAATGCAAAAATGAACTCACTGCATAGAAAAATAACTGCGCTTTCTGTTGGTGGTACATTTTTAGATGGATATGATATTTCAATTATATCTGTTGCGTTAATAGTAATGTCCAAAACAGCCTTTGATCTTGATACCGATTTTGGAAAGGCAATGATTGCCGCGTCAACTACCATTGGTATGTTTCTTGGGGCAATTATTTTTGGATACATTACAGATCTTTATGGTAGAAGAACAATGTACATGTACGACATGGCATTATTTATCGTTTTAACAGCAATGTCTGCTTTTTCATGGAATTTTATATCTTTGTTTTCAATAAGATTTATACTCGGCCTTGGTCTCGGGGCAGATTATGCAATTGGTACCACAATTATCAGTGAGTTTTCTCCAGTTAAATACCGTGGCAAGCTCCTGGTTACAAATGTGCTTTCATGGTTCCTGGGAGCCGCTGTTGCTGCTCTTACCGGTTATTTCCTACTTTATCTTGGAAACCAGTCATGGAGATATATGTTTTTAATTGGTATTATCCCTGCTGCAATTATACTTGTTCTCAGGAGGGATGTTCCAGAATCCCCAAGATGGCTTAACAATAAGGGTAAAACTGAGGAAGCATCTGCAATTGAAAAAAAATTAACTGGAACATCTGATAATCTGGAAAAAATATCAAAAGATAGGACAAATCCCTTAAAAGAGCTGCTAAGCAAAAAATACATCAAAAGTTTAGCATTTATTGGGATATTCTGGTTTACCTTCGATGCCTCATTCTATGGCATAAGTATATTCAGCCCAACAATACTTGAACTGCTTGGATTAAAAGCCAGACTTGCTGTGCTTGGATCTGCTGTGTTTGATACCTTTGCCATTCTTGGAAGTCTAATAGCAATATTATTAATAGATAAAATTGGAAGAAAGGGTATAACAATAATAGGTTTCTCGGGCATGGCTATCTCACTGGGATTGCTGGGAATTATAACATTTTACATGCCAAATAAATCGGCATTCATAAGTGCTGGAATACCAATATTTGTTCTGTTCCTGGTATTTTATATCACAGAGGCAATAGGGCCTGGATCAACCGATTTTGTTTATCCAGTGGAACTTTTTCCAACAGAGGATAGGGCAACAGCCCAGGGGTTTGGAACATCTGTAAGCAGGATAGGTGCTATACTTGGTATAACTACATTTCCATTTATAGTGACAGCATATGGTTTCAGTGCAAGTCTTTTCTTCTTTACCAGTTTATCAATTATAGGATTAATGGCAACGATATTTCTTGGAACAGAAACCATGGGGAAATCCCTGGAGGAAATCAATAAAGAGGAGGTTAAGGAATCCATACTTGAGGCGGGGGCAAAATAAACTCATTTTTATAATAATAAATATTATATCAAATTTTATTCCTCTATTTTTAAAATTAACTATAAAAATTTCCTCATTAAAAATGTAATTTAAATTTTTCAACTCCCGGCAATTATGTACAATCACCAAAAAAAGATTTTACCGACCTATTATATGTAATAAACTATTTTTTATTTTAGTTTTTCAATAAAAAATTAGAATTTAACGTTATTAATAAAACACACATAAGTTTATTTTATTTAAATTAATAAAATATACATATCATCATTGCCCTGATAAAATAATATCATCGAATGGCATGATCATCTTTTCATCCCTTTTTTCATTAAGCAACGACAATGTACCATCTGTTAGATGCACAGGCACCAGTTTTTTAGCGCCACTTTCATTAAAAGCCCTCATTACCGAGGAATATGTTGAGTGCTTCCAGAAGCTTGCCGTTTCAGATTCAGAATCAGTATATGTCATTTCATGTAATAATAAATCGGCGCCCTCTGCTGCCAGTGATATTTGATCATTATACGCTGTATCACCTGTATATGTTATTATATTACCCTGATACTCTATTCTGTACATATTGTCCGGTATAACATGATTGCCTTGAAAAGCAACTATATAATCATATTCTGATTTTTCTATAAATCTTGATTTTATTTCATAAACCTCCTTACCATTATTTATCTCAACGTATTTTGATGTAATCCTAAATCGTTCATTATCTGGTGTGTTGTATATCTGCAGAATCCTCTCAGTATTTTTTTTAATACCGGGAGGCCCCATGATTATTAGCTCATCCTTAACATTTAAAGCACCACGGTACCAGAGTATTTCGGCCAGACCACCAAAATGATCCAGATGCATGTGGCTAATTAAAATCTTATCTATATTGGCCGGATTAATGCCATTTTCAAGCATGGACTCAATTGTATGGGGACCACATTCTATTAAAATATGATTATCTATTATCATTGAAACATTGCGTTTTCCAAATTCTATATGTGAGGACCAGTTTCCAAGAAATTTCAATCTCATCGTTTCACCACTATAAACTTTAATTCAAAGTTTATTTTCTATAATTTTAAAATAATTAATTATTTGCCATATATTTAAAATATATCTATATATTTTACATAAAAAATTTGCTTATTATTCGATTATTTTTTAAATCCCGTGACATTTGCTGCATAATCACCTATATAAGGTATAAAAATATCCTTGTTTATCGACGCCTCGTACCCTACATAGATGCCATAGAGCCAGACAATAGCTATCAGCAGATCAAATATATATAATAGTGGTAAAAATAAAGGCACCAAAAAATATGAAATAATATCAATTATGAATATCGCAATGCCGAGGAGTATTGCCTGCACACCGTGGAATTTCATCCTGTTATCATTTCCATACATAACATAAATGAGCACACCTGTTAAAACCGGAACCAGATATGCTATCAGGTACATTATTGAATTTTTATTTTCGTCTGACATTGTACGTTATTATAAGTCATATATATAAATTTTTATCCAAATTGACATCCACATGAATAATATTAATAATTAATTTATATTATATCATAGGTCAATTAACATGTATCAGCAACAAAGGAATAAAAACGAGGATTTTTTGAGAAAATCCAATGCTATATCAACAGTTTCACTTTTTATTCTATTTCTTGTTTACATCATATTATCAGAATTTAAATTTTCAGTATACACTGTAATAATAATGGTAGTTATAACAGCAATAAATATCATATTATTTACCTATTTTAAGTATAAAATACACATAGGATATAAGGAGGAAAATATAAATATAATGGATTATGTATCAAGTGATTTAAGCTGGAGATATTTAATATATTTATCACTTTTCTTTGTTGGTATGGTTCTGGTTGAAAATTTTGTTCTTATAATAAGGGAATACTCGTATATGATTGTTTTAAATGCCTTTATATTTTTCATATGGGCTTTATCATTAAACAATCCAATGGTTACATTATTAATTAAAAAATCGGTTCAGTTAAAAGATATTTTTATAGTGCATGAGGTCTCAGAATTATCACTCGAAATGGGTATAGAAACACCATCAATATATATTCTAAATACAGGCAACAGGATAGCAAATGCATTTGAAATTAACAGCAGGGAGGCATATGTTTTTATAACCAGTTATTTAATGAATATACTTGATTATAATGAGATAATAGCCGTACTTGCCCATGAATTATCCCATATAAAACTAAAGCATAACAGAAAAACAGCACTGATTAATTTCGGTGTATATATTATAGTAATAAATGTTGCGGCACTTGGATTTGTATTTAATATAGGAATACTTCTTGCACTTTCTCCATTCTTTTTTATATCCCTTATTGTATTCCTTTTTCTGATCATTCCTGCAATTAAAAGGAGAAATGAGGTGGCTGCAGATTTAAACGCAGTAAGGTATGTTAAAAAGGAATACCTTGAAAGTGCATTGATTAAAATATCAAACATTGAAAACATACCAGAAAATGTGATGAAATCATTAAGTCTGGATCATCCGGCCACATCAAAAAGAATTGAAATTATAGAAAAAAGTAAATCTTAATCGGCAATTATCCAGTTATGTTAAATCTTGTTGTTGCAGATGCGGAACTGCAGTTAATACCCGAACAAATGTTGGATGATCCAGCAATAAAGAAAATTGCAGCCAAAAACCATAAAAAACCATCAGAAATGTTACTTGACTCAAATTACATGCATACCTCCATAGATAAATATTTTCCGGGCAGGTCCACCAGAATGGGGCGCCCTGATATAATATATATATTTCTGGAGGTAGCCATGGAATCAATACTTAATAAAAGGGGGCTCCTAAGAATTTACATACATACAAAGGAAAATAAAATTATAGTAATAAATCCTGACGTGAGTCTTCCAAAATCATACAATAGGTTTACAGGCTTAATTGAGGATTTATTCAGGAAAAAGGAAATAAAGGTGGGCGGAAAGACATTATTATCCATGGAAAATGAGGATATAATAAGTTTCTTAAATAACACAGGAAAAAATACTGTGGTGCTCTCACCGCATGGTAAGTTTTCCAATCCATCTGATATAATAAACATGGATAATATCAATGTTGTTATAGGGGGATTTTCAGAAGGTGATTATGTTACAAATTTATATGACCATTTTAATTCATATTCCATATTTAAGGATGAATTAACCATATGGTCAGTGGGTATGGAGATAATTGCACAGTTTGAAAGATTTATCAAAGTTCTATAATAAATTTTATATGTAAAAATTAAAAAATATATCAGTTAGTTTATTATAAAAAACAAAAAAGATAAATTTATAGTTATAATACCGTTACAGATTATTATGGCACGAATGCATACACGTAAGAGAGGAAAATCCGGATCAAAAAGATTACAGCTTACCGAAAGGCCATCATGGCTGGTAACGGACGATGAAATTAAGGATCAAGTTTTGAAGATGAAAAAGGACGGGCTTTCAAAGTCAATGATAGGAATCAGGTTAAGAGATCAGTATGCAGTACCCGGTGTAAGACCTGTAATGCATAAGAAGATGTCCCAGATACTGGCAGAGAACGGTATTAAGGAGGATATACCTGAGGATTTATCATTCCTTATAAAGCGTTATAAAAATGTATCAAAGCACCTGCTTTTAAACAAAAAGGATATAAGCAACAGGCGTGGCAGGGATCTTATCATGTCCAAAATGCTTAGGCTTATAAGGTACTATAAAAGGACAGGAAGGCTTTCAAAGGACTGGTCTCTTGATAGAGTTCTGTGATGATAGAGGAAATCCTGGATAAAAAATTATACGATAATATCAATAAAGCGTGTGAAAAGGTTAGGGGCGAATCATATGTACGGGTGCTTGCACATAATGATGGGGATGGTGTAAGCTCCGCAATTATATTATTAAACGCACTTAAGAAATTAAATATAAAGTTTCATTTAAGTTTTGTTAAGAGCCTTGATAATGAGGGCTTCAGGCAGCTTTTTGAAGAGGAAAAGAACCCATTAACAATTGTTGTTGATGCAGGGTCATCACAGATTCCTGGTATAATAGATTATGATAATTATATCATCCTAGACCATCATTTTTATAATCCTGTGGATGGTATAAGGGGAATTAACATAAATATAAGGGATTACGGCATAAATGGCACAAGGGAGGCATGCGGTTCAACCATGGCATATATATTTTCACTTGTACTGGACGAATCCAACAGAAATCTATTCCCTTTTTTCCTTTCAGGTGTAACATCAGATAAACAGGATATAGGTGGTTTATCCGGCCTCAATAAAACAATTTACGATGCATATAATACATATAGCATTAAGCACACATTAAACCTTGAGGGAAATCTTGGAGATGCAATTACATACTCACTTGACCCCTTTTTTAATGGGCTCACAGGAAATCCAGATGCAGTAAGGGGTTTTTTGCAGTCACTTAATATTAATTTTGATAAGAATATTCTGGATCTTAACGATGATGAAAATAAGGTCCTTGCAAATGCACTGGCGTTAAAATTACTTGAGAATAATATTGGTTCTGACGGAATCAGGTATATTGAGGGTGACACACTCTATTATTCAGATCTTAATTTTACATCAAAGGAACTTGTTTCAATTATAGACGGAAACAGCAGGGTTGGTGAAAATTCACTTCCTGTCCAGTATTTTTTGGGTGATAATTCAGTAAGGTTAGAGATGCTAAATAATATAAAAATTTATAAAACCAAGTTAATAGATTACATATACCGTGCAAATTCAGAAATAACAGAAGAAAAGTATTTAAGGTATTTTTACGCCCCAGAATCCGAAATGGCAGGGCCAATTGCCGGCGCAATTGCACTCTACCTGATGAGGCCTGATAAGCCTGTAATAGGCTTTAATTCTGGAAATGATGATATCAAAATATCTTCCAGAGGGACCAGGGCCTTAATTGCCCGGGGATTAAACCTATCTGAGGTTATGTCCATTGCATGCAAAAAGGCAGGCGGTTCCGGCGGCGGTCATGATATAGCCGCAGGCGGTGTTATACCACCCGGAAGGGAAAAAATATTTATTGAGGCCGCCAGCGAGATAATAAAATCGCAGATACACCCATTGTAATTATAAATTTATTTAAGTATAATTGGCATTAACTGTTATGTATGATGATAATTTTAGGGAACTCATCCTGGATGTATCCAGTAAAATATACAATTTTGCTGAACTTGGAAGCCAGGAATATAAATCATCCAAACTTTTAATGGATGTGCTCCAATCCAATGGATTTGTAATAACAAACCCATACCTTGGCATGGATACCGCATTCAGGGCAGAATATGGTATAGGTCATCCATCTGTTGGAATACTTGCAGAATTTGATGCACTTCCCAACGGCCATTCATGCGGCCATAATCTTATTTCTGCATGGGCCCTTGGCACGGCGATCAAGGTTGCACAATCTTTAAAGTCAGGCAGAATCGTGGTATTTGGTACACCCTCTGAGGAGGGCATAGGTCCATATGCTGGAAGCAAGGCCATAATGGCGGAAAAGGGTGCATTTAAGGATATAGATTTTGTAATGGGCATGCATCCGGATGACAGATGGGCTG
>NZ_LKBG01000268.1 GCF_001402945.1 Acidiplasma aeolicum | reverse complement strand
GCTGCAGAACTCATTGGTGCAAAAATTACATTCCCAATGCATTACGGTACATTTCCTGCAATAGATGCTGACCCAAAAAAATTCAAGGAACTTTCTGATAAATACACAAAGGTTGTTATACTTAACCCCGGTGATGAATATACATTATAATAATTTTAGGCGTTTAGCTGTGTTATTTTTATATTTTTAATATTTACATCCTGATTTTTAAGGTATGCAATATAAATAACATTGCTGTAAAAATTTTTAACATTTATTGAAAATGTTATATAATCCCGGTTTAAATCATTATTTACTGTTTTGTTTAAAACAACGCATTTCCCGGAGTTAAATTTTATTATAAATGTCGTGTTTTTCTCCACTGTGCTGTTTAATGTAAATGTAATGCTATAATTCCCCGGAAGAAGATATGTTTTATTTGAATCATAGATGTTTAATGCATTATCATCAAGCTTACCAAAATATGATGTATTTTTATTTATAAAAGGCCCCTCCGAGATGCCATTAACTGTCTGAAAATAATTATAACTGTAATTATTGTTTGATGGAACATA
This sequence comes from Acidiplasma aeolicum, assembly GCF_001402945.1. Classification (GTDB taxonomy): domain Archaea; phylum Thermoplasmatota; class Thermoplasmata; order Thermoplasmatales; family Thermoplasmataceae; genus Acidiplasma; species Acidiplasma aeolicum. Next base: position 6,888 of record NZ_LKBG01000268.1, on the reverse strand, counting down.
TAATTCCGGACTTCCAGTATAATTTAATTTCAAAACCATAATGTCGTAACCCTCTGCCAGTATCCCATATAAGCCACTTGATATGTATTCCTGTGCCAGTTCAGCAAGGCTTATATTCTGTGAATTTTTTACATATGTCTGTGAATCCGAGAAATCTGCTATAAGGTATTTATAGTATGGAACCTTTTCGGAAATTGTTGCATCAGGGAACGCGGTTGCATTGTAATTTTTGTAAAATTCAGGGAAGATATTATTTCCTGTTATTAATGATGAATTATTATTAATTATGCCCTTTATTTCATGCATAAAATTTATTTTGGCCACATTGATGTTTTTATTATTTCCACTGAAATAACCAATGTTTGCGGGCTCCATGGATGCTGGTGACAGCGGGCTCAGTATGGCAAATCCAATTATGCTAAATAATACTATTACCAGCATTGAATTCTTAAAATATTTTTTAATTTTTTTAAAGTTTGGGGAAATATCAATTTTTTCTAATATTACATATATTCCAAAAATACCGGCAATAAAAACAAATGGTATAAACATCATTGAATACTGAAAGCCTATGAAATAATATGGTATATATGTTGAAAGCATTGCATATGCAAAATATGGAAGTGCGGGTAGCAGCCCTGCTGGATATTCTATAAAAAGAAAATCAACAGCCAGGAATCCCAGTATAAGAAACAGTATTTTTATATCATAATTCGCAACAAGAACTGATATTATTTTTTCTGGATTATAAAACAGCACTGTTAAAAATCCGGTTAGGCTCCTTGAAACGCTGCCTGAACCGCCTATAATAAGGTATGTTGCCTCAGGTATATGCCCAATATAGGATTTCAGGAATCCGGCTAGTATATAATAGGAAAATAGTACTGCAAATGATATGCCAAAATACATGCCATTGCTAAGTTTCCTGGGCCTGGTAACTATTCCCCTTTTATTTAAAATAATTTCCATAAGTATAATCATCATTGCTATGAAAATAAAATTTGAATGCAGGGATATTATCAGGGCGAGAAATATGTAATATAGTATTCTTTTGGCCTTTAAAAGGTAATAAAGTGCCATAAAATAGAAGAATGGAATAAATACCATAAGATGAAAATCAAAGTATACAGGGCTCTCTGTAAGCGGAGACAATATAAATGCAACGGGCATTATAAATGAAATAAATTTAAGTGTGCTGCGCTTTATTCTTTTATTCTTTGAACCATTCTCAAGCCGGCTTAAAATTTCATCTGTTATATAATAAAGGGGAATAATTGAAAAGCTGAGAAATATTGATTGAATTATTAAAAGTGTGTATTCTGATGGAAAAAAATAAAATGGTATTTCTATTAGGAATATAAATGGTGAAAAATGCTCCGCAAGGTAACTTGAGCCCAGAAGTGATGTATAAAAGAATTTACCCTTAAGAACAGAATAAAATACCTGTGAGTAAAGACCAAGGTCCCATGCATAGGCCTGAAAATTATAGGCTTTTAAAATTGAATAATATGAAAATAATATTGTAAATATTGATGCGACAGCGTATAAAATTATTACCGGTTTCCTTAATATGAAGTTTATACCGCCGCCAATTTTATTATTCATTGAATCATATAATTAAACTACTTATAATTATTTTGTCATTATTTTAATTTCTTAATAACAATATTTTTATTCATATGGTTTATATGCTTAAATGAAAGGCCAGAGATGGATAATTGATATACTGACATTTTTGCTTTTTGGTTTTCTGCTTTTTGAGCTGATTAAAACTGCAGTTTTAATGCCGACAATAAGAAAGGAATTAAATTTAAGCCTTGAACAGGAGGCACTCCTGCTCGGTATATTCTCAGGCGGGCCTGGGATAATCATGGGATTATTTGGTGGGATCATAGTTGATAAGATCGGTGCCAGATACGGCGGATTATTTCCATTGATTGCATTCACTGTTGTAACCATTGGTGTTGGCCTTTCCAGGAATTTTTCCCAGCTTGCAGCTGCAATTATAATATTCGGAATCTTTGAATCATTCACCAACACTGTTGTTTATAAATTAACAGGAAACTGGTTTGGAAAACACGAGAGGGGGCTTGGGGCTGGAATCACAAATTCAGCATCACCATTTTTCACATTTTTAGCCCCTGCAGTGGCCATACCACTCCTTTTATTTTTCCACGGAAATTTCCATGATGTTTTTCTGCTTTTTGCGGTATTTTCAATTCCCCTTTTAATAGTATGGGTCTTATTTGTTTATGACAGGCCAGAGGAATCAAGATTTATAACAATGGATGAATTAAAAATAATATATTCTGATGAATTATCATCAGGAATTATAAAGGAAGGGGAACTTGAGGAAGCGTATAAATCCCATAAATCATTGGATAAAATAAACAAAAATATTAAAAGTTCAAATTCAGTTAAAATATCAGATGCATTTAAATATATATTTAGCAGCAGGGACAGTCTTGGATTAATAATAGGAATAGGCATAATGAATCTTGTCTGGGCAAGTTATTCCGAGGTGCTTCCTACATACTTTTCAGATTATCTGTTATACTCAAACAGCATTCTTGGGCTTTATACAACAATTACCTATTTTGCTGGCTTTCTTGGTGCCATAGTTTCCGGACTGTTAACACTAAAGTATCCAAAATTGCTAATTATGAAAATCGGTGTGGTTGTAAGCACCATTGCCACAGTTCCATTAATATTTGTTAATCCAGGTATATCACCGTATATATTACTGCCGGTAACTGCAATAGGATTTTTTTCAATACTGCTATATTTCCCGCCATTTTTCTCATACACAGCAGATTACTTTGGAAAGGCTGTTCTTGGTAGGGTTCTAGGGATTCAGTTCAGTTTCATAGCACTTGCACTGGCCTTTGGTCCCACAATTATGCTTGATATTGCTGCGGCCATAAACTGGAAAATTTCCTATTTATTTGATACCTTTATGGTCATAATCGCAATAGCCCTTACGTTCATGATAAGAAAAAACAAAAAACTTGAAAAGCTGGCAACAGAGATGGAAGCTTAAAATAAATTAATAGAACTATATTAATATTTTTATCTGGAAGCAAAGTTTTTGATATTTTTTTGTATTTTATTTTTTTAAAAAAATAGGTTTATTAAAAATTTTTTTATTTTTATTCACAGACTTTCTGGAAGTTAGTTAAAAAAATAAATTTGAAATTTCATAAAATACCATCTTATTTTATAGTATGATATTAAAGTTTTCTTTAAAAAATATATATGATAATCATATATATCCCCAATTATTATAATATATTAAGTAAGAATTTTATTATATATTCCAAAAAATGATGCAATTATTTATAAATATTTACAGTATAATCACAAAGTTTAAATAAACAATGAAGGTATATAATTATGGAAAGTACTGTAATTAGAATAGGAGGTGCTGCAGGTGACGGTGTTCAGTCTGCAGGTTTGATACTGGCAAAATCTTTATCCAGAAACGGTCTATATATCTCAACATATAACTATTATCAGAGTTTAATCAGGGGTGGAGAAAGCTGGTACCAGGTAAGGGCATCAGAGAATGTTGTTAAAAATCAGGGTTCCGGCCTAGATATTTTAATAGCCCTAAATGAGGATGCACTTAACAGGCATACAAATCCGGGCATAAATGAGGGTGGCGCATCACCCCTTTCAGGAATAGCAATTTTTGATGGCGAGATGATAACAAATTATAAAAAATATCAAAACATTAAATACTGCCCCATACCTTTAAGGGATATAGCATTAAAATATGATAAAAACTCACTGCTGAAAAATACCGTGGCACTTGGAGCCACAATGGCTGCCCTTGGCCTGGGCTTTGATACATTTTCCGGCGTGATTCAGGAAGTTTTTGGTAAGAAGGGAAAAGTCGCAGAATTAAATGTTTCCGCCGCGAAGGATGGCTATGATTATTATCTAAAAACATATGGAATTTTTAAAAAACTGCATCCAGTCAACCGGAAGCTTTACATCGCATCCGGTGGTGAGGCAGTGGGTCTTGGAGCAGTTAATGCCGGAATGCAAATGTATTTTGCATATCCAATGACACCCGCATCATCCGCACTGCATTTCTTTGCAAACCATGCAAAAAAATATAATCTGTTTGTAAAGGTAACAGAGGATGAAATTTCGGCCATAAACGCAGCCATAGGTGCCAATTATGCAGGTGTCAGGGCCATGACAGGTACATCAGGCGGTGGCTTTGCACTTATGTCTGAGGCAGTTGGTTTGGCAGGAATGACCGAGGTGCCTCTTGTAATTTATGAGGCACAGAGGCCGGGGCCATCAACCGGGCTTCCAACAAAAACCGAGCAGGGGGATTTAAACCAGATTCTTGGTGCAGGCCAGGGGGATTTTCCAAGAATTGTGCTTGCACCTGGAAATGTTACAGAGGCATTTGACCTTGCAAAGGAGGCATTTAATCTTGCGGCAGAATACCAGCTCCCTGTTTTTATCATGTCGGATCTTTACCTTGCCGAGCATGTTGAAACATTAAATAACATAGATTTAACATATAAAATGGAACACGGATTAATAGCGCAGGATAATGACCCTAATTTCAAGAGATATGAATTTACAGAATCTGGAATTTCAAAAAGGGCAATACCAGGTCAGAAGGGATTAATGCACAATGAGGATTCAGATGAACATGATGAATACGGAAATGTTGTAAGTGATGAGATCACTGACCCAAAAATAAGGTCATTAAGCATGGAGAAGAGAATGAGAAAGCTTGAAACATATAAAAAGAATATGCCACCAACAAATGCATATAGGGCGGATGGCGCAGAAAACCTAATTAGCCAGTGGGGATCAACAAAGGGTGTTGTTGAGGAAATAGTTGATGATTTAATTGATGAGGGATTTAGCATTGGAGCCCTTGAAATAAATCATGTATACCCACTTAATCCAGATATAGCAGGGCACCTTAAAAACAGAAATAGAATAATTGTTGTGGAAAATAACTTCTCCGGCCAGCTAAACAGGTTAATAAAATCAGAATTTTTGGTAAAAACTGAGTTCATAGGGAAATATGACGGTGAGGCATTTTACCCGGATGAATTAAAGGCAAGGGTAAGGCAGATGCTAAACATTCAGTATGAAAATGTAAAAATAGGGGGTGATAAATAAATGATAACAATGGATAATTACAAGGGCAAGGTAAGGCCGGACTGGTGCCCCGGGTGTGGTAATTTCTCACAGTTAAGGGCAATAACAGAGGCACTTGTGCAGCTAAATATAAGCCCTGAAAATGTGGTGATTACCTCAGGAATTGGATGTTCAAGCAACATGCCTGAATTTATAAACACATATGGATATCATGGGCTTCATGGCAGGCTTGTGCCTGTTGCCGCAGGCATTAAATGGGCAAACCCGGATTTAAAGGTAATAGCCTATGGCGGCGATGGGGATGGATTTTTTGAGGGTACCCAGCATTTCTACCATTTTGCCAAAAGAAATGTTGATATAACATACATGGTCTCAGATAACCAGGTCTTTGGGCTTACCACAGGTCAGGCATCACCAACGACACCCATTGGCATAGTAACAAAGGATACACCTGATGGAAATATAGAACCACCATTTAATCCGCTCCATTATGCACTAACCGCAGGTGCATCATTCGTTGCCCGTGGTTTTTCTGGGGATATAAAGGGGCTTACAGAAATAACAAGGGAGGCGATTAAGCACAGGGGATTTTCCTTTATAGATGTGCTGAGCCCATGCACCACATATAATAAATTTAATGGGTATGAATTCTATAGAAAGGCTGTTTATAAACTTGAAAACAATGATAAAACTGATTTCTATCAGGCCTATAAGCTTGCCTCTGAGTGGGGAGATAATCATGCAATACCCACCGGCATATTCTATGAGGTTGATAAACCAACATATGAGGATGCAGATGAGGTTATATCAAAAATCTCACTGAAAAATACAGATCCATATAAATTAAGCGAGGAGGATCTTCAGGAATTTTATTAATTTTTTTTATATATAATTTAACCATTCCATAACAGGATCATACCTGCCATCTATGGATATTTCAGTTTTATCATCTTCACTGACAATTACAAATTTATAAAAATAAACATAGCCTTCTATTTCCTCCCCATACATTATGTGCTCAACCTGTTTTCCATCCGGAAAATGTTCAACAGCCTCAGGCATAAATGGAATAAAATGCAGTTCTAGAATATTGCCTTTTTCAATAATGTCAAATCCGGAATTTTCAGATACGTATTTTTTAAGCTTTTCAATCTCTATGGAGGGTTTATCAATATCCATAATTAAAAAAGCCCATATTATATATAAACTTAATTAATTATCTCTTAATATATAGGTATATGTAAACATTTTTATATATTAGGGATAAAATATATCCATAAATTCATGCATCTTTCCTCCATATTCAGATTATGATTTCTGTTAACCATGTTAACATATATCTTTGGAAGTTATCATACCAATGAATTAGGTATGCTTAGTATATTTAAATTTAATTCTTATGTGGTTCATTTTATAAGGAATTTGAACCACATATAGTCCATATTTAATTTAAATGATCCATAAGCATATGCAAGAAATATTATTATATCAATTTCAAATATATATCTATATGGGGCAACCCGATAAAAGAATAAAGGTAATAAAAAGGCCTTCACCTCTGTTATGTGATTATAATATTGATGCAATAAATGCATAATTTAGTATTCCGGTGCAATATGTATAATGCCACAAAATAATACCATATGGATTATGATTTCCTGGAAAACCCTGAAATCATTATAAAATCATATCCTGGAAAGTTATATGGTGATTATATTGAAGTTAATATTAATATATATGAAAAATAATTTT
>NZ_LKBG01000267.1 GCF_001402945.1 Acidiplasma aeolicum | reverse complement strand
TTATGATAAACAGGTGATTTATTGGAGGAAGAATATGATATTTTAAGGGAGAGCGTTAAATCATTCTCAGAAAAGGAGATAATGCCTGTTTCCAGAAAAATTGATCATGATGATTATTTTCCCAGGGAGATTTTCAAAAAAATGGGTTCCATTGGATACCTTGGCATTACCATACCTGAAGAGTATGGTGGTTCTGGATCAGATTATATTTCTCAGGCGATAATAGAGGAGGAGATAAGTTACGCCAGCGGTTCCCTTGGTTTATCATATGGGGCACATAGCAATCTTTGCCTGGATAACCTTTACAGAAATGGTTCTGAATACATAAGGGAAAATTATGTGCCAAAATTATGCTCTGGGGACAACATTGGTTCTCTTGGAATGACAGAACCGTCATCTGGATCTGATGCGTTATCCATGAAAACAAATGCAGTAAAGGATGGTGATAATTATGTTATAAATGGCAGCAAGACATTCATAACAAATGCACCGTACGCAGATCAGTTTCTAACATATGCAAGAACCGGAGATAATTATACCGCATTTTTAATACTTTCTGATGATGAGGGCTTTTCCAGGGGAAAAAGGTTTGAAAAACTCGGGATGCGTGGGTCTCCAACAGGTGAGATATACTTTAACAATATAAAATTAAAATCCGATAGAATCGTCGGTGGGCTTAATAATGGCAAGAGAGTGCTTTTAAGCGGGTTAAACATGGAAAGGGCTGTGCTATCATTCAATGCCATTGGCATAGCCAGAAGGGCCCTTGATCTTGCTGTTGAATATTCTATTGAAAGAAATCAATTTGGAAAACCCATACATGAATTTGAATTAATACAGGAAAAGCTGGCGTATATGTACACAAAATTTGAATCGTCAAGGTTATTTGCCCTTGAGGCCTTAAAAAGGGTAAACAATGATAAAATGGATGCCCTTGATGCCGCTGCAGCCATTCTATATGCATCTGAGTCATCAGAGTATATTGCCAGAGAGGCCCTGCAGATATTCGGCGGCTACGGTTACATCAAGGACTTTGAAATAGAAAGGGTTTTCAGGGATTCCATTCTGTTAACGATCGGTGCCGGCACAAATGAAATAAGGAAAAAGGTCATATCAGAATCGTTAATAAAAAAATATAAAAAGTGAGTAAAATGGCATATAAATCAAGGAATGTTTACATGATATCAGGTGGGCTGACAAAGTTCAGGAAATACAATTATGATGAGGATTTCAGGCTAAATGTTAAAAATGCAGTGGATTATGCATTAAGGGATATTAAAATGGATATAGGTGATATTGATGGTTCAGTTTCAGCGTATTTTTCTGATCATTTTTTGGGCCAGCTCATAGCAGGTGCCATGACAAATGATTATATAGGCATGTCAGGAAAACCGTCAAAGAGGATAGAGGGGGGTGGTGCAACCGGTGGGCTTGCATTTCAAACAGCATATGAAGAGATCGCATCAGGGAATATGGAAACATGCCTTGTCTATGGCTTTGAAAACATGTCCCATGTAAACACCTGGAGGGGTAATGACCTCATAGCACTTGGCAGTGATTCAAATTTTGATTATCCACTGGGAGGATTTTACACTGCATATTACGCACTCATGGCAACAAGACACATGCATGAATTTGGAACAACAGAAAGGCAAATGGCCCTTGTATCTGTAAAAAACCATAACAATGCATTGCATAATCCCTTTGCCCAGGCACCAATGAAAATTAATGTTGATGACGTACTAAATTCTCCGGTTGTATCAACACCATTAAAAATGCTTGATATATGTCTGATGTCAGATGGTGCGGCCGCGGCCATACTTGCATCGGAGGATGCTGCAAAATCGTTTTCAGATAAACCCGTTTTAATTAAATCCATTGGTGCATCAAGCGATACAATGAGACTTGCAGACAGGACCTTCGGTGATGTGCCACTCCTTCCAAATGAAACTAAAAATGATTATAAAAATCTTAAGTACCCTGGCGTTCATTCATTTAAGGCCGGTAGGCTGGCGGCAAAAATGGCATATGAACGTGCCGGTATAAAAAATCCTGAAAAGGAGGTTGACTTTGCCGAACTCTATGATGCATACACATCAGCAGAGATACAGGCATATGAGGATATGGGATTCTGCAGGTATGGTGATGGGGGCAAATTCATAGAGGAGGGCAGGCCAAATATAGACGGTGACATACCTGTAAATATGGAGGGGGGCCTTCAGGCATCGGGCCACGCAATAGGTGCAACCGGAATAATGCAGGCAGTATATGCATTCTGGCAGCTTCAGGGAAACATATCAAGGCATTTTGGAAATAATAACTTACAGGTAAAAAATCATAATACAGGAATAATACACAGCCATGCTGGAACCGGTGCATATGAAACAGTCACTGTTATGGAGGCGGTTTAAATGGATAGATATACAAGGGTGATGAAAACAGACCCACTGGTTAAAGAATTTGATTACAATATAGAATACATTCACAGTTATGCGCAGGATTCCAAATTTTTTACATCCCTAGGCATGGGAATACTTCTTGGTTCAGAATGCAAAAAATGCAATTATAGATATGGAACATACAGAAAATATTGCATGTTCTGCGGTTCTGAAACAGATGATATAAATCTTCCATTAACAGGAAAAATACATTCATTTACAACATGCTATTATTCAGGTGAAAATTTTATAAATGAAACACCTTACACATTAATACTTGTTGAATTTGAAGGCATTGATTCATTATTTATGTCAAGACTTGTTAATAAGGAAAATAAGAATGTTTACATAGGCATGCCTGTAAGGGCAAAATTTAGGAGGCTGCAGAAATTTGATGTTAATGATGTTTACTTTGTGCCGGCCTGATAATTTATTCATCATTAATTTTTTTTTCTGGGATTTAATCCTATTTCATTAATAATTTTTATATAATTATTATAAAAAATTTTTCCCTTATCTGTAATTTCCAGCATTCTACGCGGCCCTGAGAGCGTAAACACAGTTTTATCCTTAATATATCCCGAATGTATTAGTATATCGAGATGATTGCTTAAACTTCCCCTTCCTATACCCGTCAAATTTAAAATATCAGTAAAGTACATTTTTTCATTTATGGCAAGTGATATTAGAATCAATATTCTTATAGATGACCTTAATGCGTCATTATTTATCAGCCTGCTAAGATCACCTATATCACTCATTTGAAACAACCTCATCAGGAGCATGGTACAGTGCATAAAATGATGAGAACATCCAGCCAATTACTGATATTATCCAGAAATCGAATGAGAAATAAACATAATTACCAAGATAAAACGATGAAAAAATGAAAAATAAAATTGTTGCAAGTGCGCTTGAAATATACGTATAAAAGGCTATGTAACCTTCTAGGGGAATATTATCAAGGCTAATTTTGATATAACCAAGAATTTTAAATCCAAGGAAAAAAAATAGAATATTAACAGTGTATAATGCAATGGCATAATAGAAATAATTATACTGAAAAAAATATGCGAAGGATAACAGTATTATAATAATTATAATCATATATAAATAATTAATTTTCCTGAATTTGGGTGCCCGGTATCCTGATTTAAGTTTTATACTTCTATACGCCCTTCTAAAAATGCTTTTTGATAAATTTATTCCTAAAAAAACTATGATTAAATAAATTATTATATATAAAATTAAATAGTAAACATATTTATGATATATATTAAATAATATGTATGGAAAAGTTATAAAACCCAGTATTGCCATTGACCATGTTAGATAATAAAGGCCAAAAGCCCTTCTAAGTAAAAATTTTTCAAAGCCAAGGATTCTTTTGTTAATTTTTAAAAGATCGATTTTATTTATATCATCCATCTTATAATAATATGATTATATTATATTTATTTTTATTTTGTTCAGAAATTGAACTCTGTTACATTTATATTAATCAAATTAGGATTAATGATTATGGCCTTAATATATATTGAAAATCTGAAATACTCGTATGGCAATCTTAATAATAGCCTGAGGGATGTTAAATATGAATTAAATAATGGAGAAAAAAATATAGTCATTGGCCCAAATGGATCTGGAAAAACAACATTTTTGAAATGCATTCTTGGCATTTTAAAGACCGAAAAAATGATAAAAATAGATAATAATTATGTTGAGAATATAAGAGAATATACTGCATTATCAACAAATATAAAGGATGCACTCCATCTTTCTGGCGACCTCTCTGTCAAAGAGTTTATAAAATATCATATGAAGTTAAAATTAATTAAGGAGGATGCTGCCTTTAATATGCTTGCATATTTTAAATTGGACTCCCTGAAAAATAAAAGATTATCGGATCTGTCCACAGGCCAGGAAAAAATGGTGTATAATACAATTGCCCTTTCAGGTGATTATAAAATAATTCTTTTGGATGAACCCTTAAGTTCAATAGATCCTGACAGGTCAAGACTTTTAATTAACATCATAAATAAAAGTAAAAATTCATTTATAATAACAACCCATGATCTTGATCTTATAAAAAAAATTGAAGGTTCCACACTAAACATAATGGTTGATGGTAACCTATCGGAAAAAATAAGCCCTGGTGAATTAATATTTTCAATGAATGTAAATACCACAAGGCCACAGGATAAATTTATAGAAATAAGGGGTAATGACAGAACAATATATCTTACATATGGTAAAGAAAACAATGTTATAAATAATATAGATGACCTATTATATTTATATGAGGTGTAAAAATGATATCAACGCTCTATAAAATTGGTATTATATCATATTTTAAAAATAGGAATTCATTATTCTGGAGTTTTGGATTTGTTCTGGTATGGGTCTTAATATATGCATATGGCTTCCCGGCACCATCCGGAACATATTTAAAATATACAGAATCCACATATATATCGTTCATATTGTTATTTGGAATAAGTGTATCCATGGCATCCGTGGTTTTTTACACAGTATCCATGAATCTATCGATACCCTATATTACAAGGTTTGATAGGGTAAAATCATATGAGGTATCGTTTTCAAATATATTATCGTCCCTAACATTTAGCATGGTAGTGGGCATTTTTGCCATAATATTTTCATTATTAATATTCAGGCTTAGATTTTCTTCAGTATATATCAAAAATATATACATGCTGATATTTATATTAATCGTTATATCACTATTTTTCACACTTTTAGGCCTTCTTTTTTCATACCTGCTCAGCCTCTTAAATCAGGTAGGGTCGCTTAAATTTATTTCACAAATTCCAATGATCCTAACCTTTATTCTTGTGCTTGGACTGCAGATTTTCAGAAAGCCAGGCCCTGATCTAATCTATTATTCACCATTCAATGCAATGTTTACGATAATAATTTATTCCTTAACAGGAAAAGCCGGAATTAATTATTACCATTCTGGATTAAATACAAATTTGCTATTAATATCCACATTAATATGGATTCTATCCATGGTTATTCTTGTATATGTCCTTGAAAAATTGTATGAAACTTCCGGTAAAAGAAACCAGTACACACTTGAGGATATTTTTAAATAATTTTTAACTTCTAATCAAAAAGATGAACACATTAGTGCATTTGTAAATTATTAAAATGCAATTTTCTTTTAATTTATTTTAAAAATTTACAAAAAAATGCTCCGGTCGGGATTTGGACCCGAGTCGGGGGATTGAGAGTCCCTAATGCTTGGCCGGACTACACCACCGGAGCCTCCATTCTGTATTTTTTCCTGATATATAAGTTATTTCAATATCCATTCATGGAATATAAAAATAAAAGCTGTAAATTTGTATGAATTTAATATATTATATTTTAAAGGCAAACTATATTTACAACAATTTAATTGTTATATAAATGAGTCCCAGGACATTTAAAATTATTGTAATATCGGTGGCATTAATATTAATTATTCCAGCCTCGGTACTGGCCTTTAATTATTATAAGGAAGAAAAAAAATTAGATTCAAAAAATCCATTTGATTATATACCATCAAATTCAACTGCCGTGGCAACGGTTAACCAAAACAATTCAACCTTTTATATTTATGATGTGCATGGATCCCTTGGCATAATAGCAAATATTTCATACAACATACTTCCAAGCAACAGTACCAGAATTTTTTCACCGTCTGGGACTTCAACTTATGCATCAATGCTAAAAAATATAACTGTAGAAACAATGGTAATGCAGCAGACAACAGTTTATGAGGTAAAGAACCTTGACATAGGCCAGATAATTAGTGGAATTGCAAAGACAAACCTAACCACACTAATATCAAATGAAAGCACAAATGTTTATATTTATACTATATTAAATACATATGTTGTCATGGGTGAAAAGGAGGCAATAAATGATTCACTTTACTCACATATACATAATTATACGGCTAAACCCATTGAAAAATACCTAAACATGAATATTAATTCATCAATATATTATAACCTGAGCTCATCAGGTATTGGTGCAAGCTACATGACATTAAATATTACAGAAAATAAAACGTTGATAAACATGCATTTTAATTCATCAACCGATGCATTAATATTTGACCTGGCCTTAAATGCAGCGCTTAGAGCGAAAAGCAATGTAACCAGTGTTCTTGGCAGGCCCACAGTTATATCCAGTGGAAACAATTTAATAATAAAATATAACAAAGGTTTTAGCGATATTGGTATACTAATTAAAGCCTTAAATATAAAATCGTAATTTGATGATGCATGTCAAAATTGTTAACAGTTTATTTACAGTACATAAAAAATTATTACAGGTCTAAAAGCTTTTTTCTTATGCTTTTTTTGATTATTATAATCAGTGCAATGATGGTTTATTTTTCTTTTAAGTATGTAAATGATCTTCCAAAAATTCTTGGTTCAAATGCCCTGCCATTGGGCCTAAAAATTGCATTATTTTACTTTTTATGGTCATTAATATTGTTATACATACCTGTTTTTGCATCGGTATTTTTTGGTTCACCTGCAATTTCCTCAGAAATTGAGAATAAAACTGCATTTTATATATTTCCATTGCCAATAAACAGGCACAAACTCTTCGTTGGTAAATTCCTTGCCGCATTAAGTGTTACACTGGTCATCGTGCTTATTTATATAATAGTTGAGGCTGCCACGCTTTCATTTATATTTAAAAAACCACCTGAAATATATTTCTATTACTCATTGGTGCTCCTAATATTATTTGTGCTCTCAATGACATCATTAACCTTCATGATAAGCGCAATATTTAATAAAAACACCTATGCATATATATCTGTCCTTTTAATTTATTACATTGTTTTCTATGCAGGGTCCTTTATTATAGAACTTTTGTATAAAATAGACCCATTTTACCTTCTAAGCGATGCGGCAAGCATTATACAAAGGGTTTATGTGAATATAAACACAGAGGATTTTTTTGCAAGACAGAGCCTGGCGCCTGCACCCTTTCCAGACATTATGCTGGCAGGCCTTATTATGTTTGTATATTTTGTTGCAACCTT
>NZ_LKBG01000266.1 GCF_001402945.1 Acidiplasma aeolicum | reverse complement strand
CCTTTTCGCTTGGCCCGAAAAAAACAACCTTTACATCATCCGCCTTCTTCTTCCTGAATGTATTTTTGGCAAAATTCATACCAACAATCATTTTATCTTTTTGATCCAGCCCAGATGTTATTACAACAAGGTATTTTGTTCCCATATAATATTATTTATGCTTTCTATTAAGTTTTTTTGTAGTTTGGTAAAAAGTCTTACAATTAATATATTTGGTCTATTATATCCAAAACATACAATAATATTTCATGTGCAATATCATCAAATTTTTCCATGATTCATTAAAATAATAATATCATTGCATTTAATGAACACATTTACATTTCGTCTTCATTTTAGAGCATATGAAATGAAGTTTTTTCCTTACTGAGCAGGAAGGTTTTATGCCCGGTACCTATATGACATGGGTACACAACCGGATTTGATACAGAAGCTCACGGAACAATAAAAAACTGAATACTACACTGCCTTACATGCAGCCTGATACGGTGGAGGCATTTTCGGTGTTTCGCAAAAACTGAAGAAGCTTGATTTTGCGGATTAGTAAAAAGGAGGGGAAAGCAAACTGATATGTAACCAGCGCCCCGAGCGGGATTTGAACCCACGTCACAGGCTCGACAGGCCTGTATGATAGGCCGCTACACTATCGGGGCAATTTGTGTAACATAATTGTTTAGTTTTATTTAACCTTTTTTTATTTTTTATTTAATCACATCATTCAGACTCCTTTCTTATATTGTGAATAAACCATAAAAAGAAAAAGGTCATTGAAATGCCAGAAACTACGTCAAACAACATTTTCATGAAAAATGATGCGGTAATGACAGAAATAAGGAATATTATCAAATCGATAGAGATTGATATACCAAGATAAAGAGCAAAATATTTTTTATTCCTAAAATGTGAGTTCTGAATATAAATTTCCTTAATTTCCTTATCTATGGAATCCATGTTTTATTGAAAGCGTAATAATAATTAAAATTTACGAATTTGCTGTTCATTTTCAAATATATTATAAAAATTCATAAGGGTACATAAAACTTCATTATAAGAGCTTTTATGATTTGATTTAACTTTAATTATAATTATTACATATTGTTTTATAATGGCCAGAAAGGATGAGGAAATAATTGCCAGCTTCAGGTGCAAAAATAAACCAGTTAAGTATATAGCAAAAAATACAGGAATTAAGAGGGAAGAAATTGAAAAGATAATAAAAAGGTGGATAATAGAAACAGATCCATACCTTGACGGCATCCTTAAAAAATATAAATCATCAAAAAATGTCAGCGGTTCTGATATAGCTGAATTAATTCAGGGAGACCCAAACAATTTCCTGCAAAATGAGGATGTTCTTGACTATATAGCCAGAAATCGCGGAAATCATCATGACCGCTACATGGACTGCATTAGGTATAAAATATATTCATGCATAATAAAAAAACAGTAAAAAATTGTTAAATACTAAAATATACTTTACTTTTATGAAGTTTGCTGTATTAATTGGCTGGAATGGTTCCGTGGTAAAATCATTCCTGAGGGCGGGTGAGGAAACTGGAAATGATGTTAGAATAAAATACCCCCGGCTTGATCCAATAGATGATGATTTTCTTAATTTTGTCAGGGATGCAGATGCACTTTTTATACATCATTTTTCCGGGGAGAATATATACAGCAGCATACTTGAAAAGCTTGAAAAAATAATTGGTAATAAAAAGTATGTAATAGCAATAGACCCCATATTAAGCAAATATTCCAATGTTGATCCTAAAATTGTTGAAAAGGTTAGTTTATATTACTTTTATGGTGGTTATAACAATATAAAAAATCTTGTTTTGTATGTACAGAGCTTTTTTGAAAAAAACAGTTATAATGATCCGGATCCGCTGCCATTTTCCGGCATATACAGGCCCAAAAACTTAAACCTAAATAAATATAACAAAAGGGTTGGAATACTATTTTATAGAACCGCCTGGGTGGATGGGGATACAAAAATAGTTGATGAAATCATAAAAAAACTTGATGAAAGGGGTATTTCAAGCATTCCAGTTTTTACAAACGGTTTTGGTGATTCCTCCAAAAACATAAAAAGTGCTGAGGAATGCATTAATGAATATTTTTATGAAAATGGCAGGGTAAATGTTGATGCCGTCATAAATCTTCTTTCATTTTCTCTTATTAAGGGTGAGGAAAAAAATACGCTGTTAAATTTAAATGTACCTGTTTTTCAGGGCCTTATATATTATTATAAAGAATACAAGGAATGGATAGATTCATCAGGACTTGATGTTGTAAGCTCCATAATGAGCGCCATGCTTCCAGAAATAGATGGTACAATAGAACCGATACTTGTTGGCGTTATTAAAAAAATTTCTGAAAAGGGAACAGTTTACAGGGAATTATCCCCGGTATATGAACAGATAAATTATATGGCAAATAGAATAAAAAAGTGGGTTAATTTAAAATATAAAAATAACAGTGACAAAAAAATAGCAATTATACTCCATTCAGGGTCATCTTTTAAGGACCTTGAGGCAAATATAGGGACTGCCACAGGCCTCGATACATTAAATTCTGTTGCCAATATAATGAAAATACTTAAAAACTCTGGCTTCTCTCTGGATTATGTACCTGAAAATGGCGAGGATCTTATACAGGAAATATTAAGGAAAAAGGCCATTCCTGAGGGTAAATGGACATCAATTGAAAACATAATAGATAGAAAAGGTGCTGTCGATACCATAAACTCTGATGAATATTCCAAAATTTTTAATTCAATACCCGAGGATTCAAGAAAGGCAATAATCAACCGCTGGGGAAATATAAACTGGAGCAGGGATTACATGGTATTAAATTCACAATTTTACATACCCGGGCTTCTCTCTGGAAATATTTTTATAGGCATACAGCCAAAAAGAATAACGTTTTCAGATGATGATAACAGCATAAGAACCATACATGATTCTGAAACACCAATTACGCATTACTGGCTTGCATTTTATAAATGGATAGAAACAAAATTTGGTGCGGATGCCATAATTCATGTTGGTACTCACGGAACACTTGAATTTACACCCGGAAAGGGTCTCGGCCTCTCACCCTCATGCTTCCCAGAAATTTCCATAGGTACCATGCCGAATATATATCTTTATTCTACAAATGTTCCTGGTGAGGGTATAATAGCAAAGCGCAGGAGCTATGCAGTACTTTTAGATTATATAACGCCACCAACATCCTATGATGAGGTACCTGATGAAATTAATAAGCTTGAGGAATTAATAGATGATTATGAGGAGTCTGAAAAATCAGAAAATAATGCAAGAGAGGATTTAATTTTAAGGGATATAAAAAATCTTGCCAGCAAAATAGGTTTAAGCATAGACTTTGATGACGCACATAAGGCCACACATGAAATAGAACACAGAATAAATCTTTTCAAGGATTCTGTAATAACCCACGGTCTCTATGTATATGCCCAGGAGGTTAATAACGATGATCTGCCTGATTATGTTGCAACTGCCACAAGATTTGATGAACACTCATTAATATCAATGCATGGAAAGGATGCAGCGGTTAAAATGATAAAGGAATATATAAATCATAACAATGATATTCCAGAACTTGAAAGAGGCATTATAAATAATCTAAAATTTTCATCAAAAAATGAGGAAAATAATCTTCTAAAGGCACTCAATGGAGAATTTATACCATCCGGCCTGTCTGGCTCCCTCGCACGTGGAAGATATGATGTTTTACCATCTGGCAGGAACTTTTATGCTGTGGACCCATTTAAGATTCCAAGCCAGTCAGCGTGGCAGGTTGGCGTTATACTTGCAAATAAACTAATAGAAGCCGAATATAAGAAGAATAATAAATTTCCAGAGACAGTGGGTTTTGTGCTCTGGTCAACAGATGCATACAGATCGGATGGGGAGCTCATATCACAGATTTTATTTACCATTGGTGTTGAGCCCATATGGCAGGAGGGTTCAAAGAAGGTTTCCGATGTTAGGGTTATACCAATGGAAAAACTTCAGAGGCCAAGAATAGATGTTGTCATTGAATCAAGCGGAATAGTCAGGGATAATCTATTTAATATTATTGAGCTTATAGATACAGCAATTAGGAAGGTTGCCGAACTTGATGAGTCTGAGGAGGATAATTACATTAAAAAACATTACAGGGAGTACGGCCATTTAATGAGAATTTTTTCATCTAAACCAGGGTCCTACGGGTCCGGTGTGAGCAATGCGGTGGAATCATCAAAATGGAAGAATGAAAATGACCTTGCAGATGTGTTTATAGAGTGGATGGGGTATTCATATGGTAAGAATAACTTTGGAAGGGAGGCAAAAAATGAGCTTTCACTGGTATCAAAAAATATAGATACAATTATACATAAGAGGGAGATTGATGAGATAGATATAAACGACGATTCATGCAACTATTCATATGCAGGCGGATTTTATTTAATGGCAAAAAAGTATGGTTCAAGCCCAAATCTTATGTTTGAGGATACATTCAATCCATCGCGCCCGCAGGTAAGGACAATGAAGGAGGAAATAGAAAGGACGGCAATAGGGAAGCTCTTAAATGATAAATGGATTAATGCACAGAAAAACTTTGGATACAGGGGTGCCACGGAAATGCTCAAAAAAATAGAGCACCTGTATGGCTGGGCGGCCACAACCAAAATGGTAAATGATGCAATTTTTAATAATATAGCCGAAAAATTCATTTTAAACAATGAAATGAAGGAATGGTTTAAAAGGGAAAATCCATGGGCATTAAGTGAGATAACATCCAGAATGATAGAGGCATATAAGAGGGGCATCTGGAATGCATCTGAGGATATGAGGGAAAAACTTGATAATGCCTATATTGAAATGGAGGGTGAGAGTGAATGAAAATTAACTACTTCCCATTTTCTGCAATTCTTGGAAATGATGATATAAAGCTTGGATTAATTATCAATGCAATTGACCCGAAAATAGGTGGAATTTTAATCACAGGTCCAAAGGGCATTGCAAAATCAACAATGGTAAGATCGCTTTCAAATATACTGCCAGAAATGGATTCAATAAGAGGGTGCAGGTTCAACTGCACATTAAATTCTGAAAATCTTTGTGATGAATGCCGTGAAAAGATAGATAATAATTCTGCCGAGATAGTGAAGAAATCAGTGCCTGTAATAACCTTACCAATAAGTTCAACACTTGATCGTGTTGTTGGATCAATAGATATAAATTCTGCCATTTCAGGAAGGGTTAATTTCAGAGAGGGGCTGCTTGGTGAGGCAAACAATGGAATTTTATACATAGATGAGGTAAATCTGCTTGATGATTCCATAGCAGACGCAATACTGGACTCAGCCGCATCAGGCATAAATACTGTTGAAAGGGATGGCGTCTCATATATACATCCTGCGAGATTCATTTTGGTTGGTACAATGAATCCTGAGGAGGGAGAGCTCAGACCACAGCTTCTTGACAGATTTGGTATTTCAGCTGAGGGAAAACTGCCATCAAGCGCAGAAGAGCTAATTGAGATTGCAAACAGGGTTGATGAATTTGATCACAATCCGGTGGAATTTATAAGCAAATATGATCAGGATGATGAAATTTTAAGAGAAAGAATAGTGAGGGCAAGAAATGCTCTTAGATATGTAATCATACCCGATGATATAGAGAAATATATGGCTGATGTTATATTGAAATATCATATGGGTAACAGGGCCATGATATCTGCGGTTAAGGCGGCAAGGGCAATAGCAGCATATAATGGTAATAAAAATGTTACAATGGAGGATGCAAGGAAGGCACTTGAATTTGCACTAAGGCATAGAATCAACGATGATGAAAAAAGCAACATGGAAAGGGAACTTAACAATACCGGTCAAAATCAGGGCAATAAAAATGAGAATATAAATGAGGATATGAACAATAATGATATAAATAATGATGAAAAAATGCCGGTAAAAAAAAATAATTCCACAGGGGATGATACCCTAAATAATATTGAGAATCCCAGAATAGATATGAAATTAAGAAATGAGATTATTAAAAAGAGCGGAAGAAATGCAAAATCTGGAAATTTTATAAGAACAGGACATAAAAACGGGAATCACCTTGATCTTTATTCGTCCATGGTATCCATGAAAATCAATAATCATAAAAAGATGCAGGCATCGGATATTGTCCTGAGGGAGGGTTATTCCGGTGGTGCCGTCCCGGTTATAATAGCAATTGACTCAAGCACGTCCATGGGTTTTAAAAGAAGGATAGGAAATGCACTAGAGCTGTCAAAACTTTTATTTAAAAAGGCTTATATTACAAGAAGCAGGGTTGCACTAATATCGTTTTCAGGCACAGGCGCCAGAGTATTAATGAACTTTTCCAGAAATTTCACGGTCCTCAACCAGAGGCTTAAATCCATAAAAAGTTCAGGGAAAACACCCCTTTTAGAGGGCTTAAAACAGATATATAAAACGTCAGCATATTCTGGTGAAAAAACAGTTTCAGTACTTTTTACAGATGGTCGCGGAAATTATCCACCCGGAAATATGAAGGATGATATTATTGATATATCCAAAAAATTAAAGAATGTTTCAAGGCTTTATATAATAAATGGCGAAAATGGATTTCTGCCAACATATAATAATTTAATAGCAGAATATTCAAACGGGCATATAATAAGCGATGTTAACAATGTAAAAATAAACTGAATATAAAAATAAATAATATAAATGCATTATAAATCCAATGACAGATGAAATACCTGAAAAACGGAATAAGCATCCATATTTTATGTATGATATGATAAAGGATATTCCCAATGGGCTTAATGAAACTGTAAGGGAGATGGAAAAATTTGATTATGATATTATAAAATCACCGCTTGTATTTACCGGAAATGGTACTGCATATCACAGTGAGTATATAGGCTCTCAGTTCCTTAATAAACTGGATGTTAATTACAGGGTTATACAGGCATATGAACTTCTTAATTATTCCGGCCTTTCAAAGGGGACTGTGGTGGGAATTTCCCACAGTGGAAAAACAAAATCAACCATGGATGCACTAAGTTATATGAAAAAATATGCATTTACTGTTGGAATAACACATTATGAAAATACAACAATAGGGAATATAACAGACAAAACAGTAATTATAAAATCTCCTGATCTTTCACTGTGCAATACCAAGGCATTTTTTGATAATGCAATCGCATCAATGTATATAGCACAGAACTATGCAGGCATTGATGTGGGAATTAAGGAAATAATAAAAAAAATAATAAATCTTGTTTCAGTTATGGAAAAACCGGTTATGGATATTGCAGGGCAGCTCAATGATATAAATACAATATTCGTGCTTGGGTCAGGCCCCAACTATCCTGTGGCAAGGGAGGCTGCACAGAAGATAAAGGAGGCAACACACATACATGCAGAGGGCATAGAGCTTGAGGAATTCAACCATGGATGCACATCAATTATAGATGATAAATCGTTGCTAATCCTCA
>NZ_LKBG01000265.1 GCF_001402945.1 Acidiplasma aeolicum | reverse complement strand
CATACATTTGGTGATATAATAGGCATGACGCTTGTTCCAGAAATAAATCTTGCGGGGGAATTATCAATGTGCTATGGCATGATAGCCACTGTTACAGATTATGATGCATGGTCTGATACTGCAGTGGAGGCCTCTGATGTTATGAATATTATGAAGGAAAATGAAAAAAAGGTTTCAGATATATTATATAATGTTATTCCTAAAATTAACGATCAAAGAAATTGCAACTGTTCTTTGAGATTAGAAAATGCGAAAGCATAGAGGTGAAAAAAATGAAAATAAAATTTCTCGGAGGCGCCGAGGAAGTCGGAAGACTGGCAATAAAAATAGAGGATAAGCAGAGCAGGATAATGGTGGATTACGGCATAGAGCCAGAAAAGCCACCAGAGTACCCATTACCACCAGAAAAGGTGGATGACATATTTGTAACGCATGCACATCTGGATCATACTGGCGCATTGCCCGTATACTACCATAGTTACAGTGCAAACCTGCATGCAACGGCAATGACTGCAAACAGCATAGTTCCAATTTTAAAGGACTCATTAAAGATAATGAACCTTGAAAATTATACAAAGATGTACAATGAGGATGATATAAGCAATTTATTTAATTCTCTTGTAACAGCAAACTATGGCGAGCCATTTGAGGTTGGAAATCTTACTGCAAAGGCATATTCAGCCGGCCATATACCCGGATCAAGCATGTGGTGGTTCGAGGATTCAAAATCATTTATGATAACAGGTGATTTATACACAAGGGATACAAACCTTTTAAAAGGTGCAAAGCCTGTAAAAACAGATATACTTATAATGGAAAGCACATATGCAGGAAGGGACCATGAGGACAGGGAGGAGGTCATAAAAAGGCTTAAGGATAGCATAAAGGAAACAATTGATAACGGCGGCAAGGTAATCCTGCCCACATTTGCCATTGGAAGGACACAGGAAATGGTAATGATTTTAAGGGATATGAATTACACAATTTACGTTGACGGTATGGGTAATAGTATCTCAAGGATTTACATGGACACACCAGGATTCCTCAAGGATCCAAAAATGTTCAGGAAATCCATGGGCAGGGTAATACAGGTAAGGAATAACAGAATGAGAAAGGAGGCCCTTGAGGAGGCAGATATAATTATAACAACATCAGGAATGCTTGATGGCGGGCCTGTTTTAGGCTATATCGATGCATTATCACAGGACCCAAAATCCGCAATATTCCTTACAGGATACCAGGTTGACGGCACAAATGGCAGGAGTCTGATGGAAAACGGTACCATAAAAATAGCCGGTGCAACAATTAAGCCGGCAATGAAGGTTGATTTCTTTGATTTATCTGCCCATGCAGGTCATTCTGATCTGGTAAAATTCATTAAGGAGATTGACCCGGAAACAATAGTGCTGTGCCATGGAGACCAGAGAGAAAAACTTCAGGAGGCAATACCTGAATATAACTTTGTGCTTCCATTCAACGGGCATGAATTTGAATTATAATTTTTTATAATTTTTTAATTTTATTTAAAATGGGCTTTTTGCCATTTGATTTATTGTAATATTTGAAACACCATTTATTTCCATTGTATATATTCCAGGTTTTAAATAATATGTATTATTTGTTAAATATAAATTTATAATAAACTGCATATTACCCTTTTCTCCAATGCTCAGAATATCGCCTATAGAATAAAATTCCGTGTATTTAAATCCCTTTAATGTTGCATTGCTTTTAATAATTTTATATCCATAGGTTACATTATATAAATGTATTTCATAAATATACGAATTGTGAGCTATTTCTGAGCTGTTGTCCTCAAATTCGGTTATATTTAATACCATATTTTTGCTTGAAGTATTATAATATGCAACACGCTCAGATTTTATAAAATTTATTCCCGGGCCTGATGTTTCTATTTTTGTTTCATTAAGTTTTGAACCAACAATATGTCCTGCATCATCTGAATTCGGAAATCCAAAATGCGACTCTTCAACGGTTAAATAATAAATGCCTGATAAAATTACTATTATTGCTATTACTGCAGAAATGATGGCCTTTTGTTTCCCCTTCATTTAGCGCTTATTTTTTGTCTATATAAAGATTTTACGTTTTTAAATATAATTATAAATAAATATTAACACCGATGTTATATGCAATTAATGGGAAAATATATTTTTATCAGGCACGGGGAGAGCAATATAAATGTACTCGGAGTCCTTTCCGGGGACAGTGATGTAAGCGGATTAACAGAAAAGGGAATGGCACAGGCCAGAAGAACTGCAGAGCAGTTAAGCGGGATAAAAATAGACGGAATAATATCGAGCCCATTAAAAAGGGCATTTGAAACTGCAAAAATCATAGGTGAAGTTCTTAATATTGATGTTAAAACTGATGAAAGGCTTATAGAGGTAAATCTTGGCAGGGCCAAGGAAAAGAAGATAAATGAGTTTACAAATCCGCTGTATCCGAATTCACATATAACAGGCAGCATAAGGAATTTAATAGGGATGGAGGACTGGGATGACATGATATCAAGGGTAAAATCTGCAATGGATATTTTTAACGGAAAATATATATTTGTATCGCATTCAGACCCAATAAGGGCAATAGCATCATATTACCTTGGCTGGACCGAGGATGACAGCTTTGGCATAGATATAAAAAATGCATCAATGACTGTCATAGATTCAGATAAAAATAAGGTTTTATGCCTTGGGGCAATAAATCTTGACCCGGAAATAAAAAAATTATTTTATTAAAATTCAGGCTTTTGTTTTTTTAAGGCCTGCAACATTTCCCGGCCTCCATGTTTTAACCATAATGTAATATAGTGCCCCACCAACGGCCTGTATTGATCCCCCTATTAGAAGCGGAAATGCAAGGTTAAAATCCATTAAATATCCGGATGATCCACTTGTAAGCTGCGATGCCCTTCCGGAAACACCCTGTATGCCTGTGGATGTGCCATAGTCCTCCTTATTTATTCCCCTAACATTGATTGCGCCCCTCAATGGTGATCCTATCCCTGCCACAGCCATTCTAATAATATATATTCCTGCAGTTATATATAAAAATGGCACAAAGGCTATGACTGCAAATAATAATCCCTGAAGAATTCTCGCAAGGGATGCTATTTTAAGGCCATCAAAATGGCCATTTAAATATCTGCCGGATATGAATGACCCAAGTGCGGTTGCAGCATACGATATGGTGTATATATCACCAACATATCCTGCCCCTATGTGATATTTAAGCTCAAACCATAATGGAAGCAACGGCATGGCTATTCCTATGGCCGCTGCATTAAGGCTGTTTGGTATTATTATTCTAAGCATGTATGAAAAGCTCTCCTTTTTCATGACCCTTGTGGTCTTCCTGGGCCTTTTATATTCCCTTAACCTTGAAAGTGCAAGTGCAGATGATATAATTAAAATCAGCGATATTGCAAAGAATATTCTGTAGAACATTAACGCACCGGTAATCCTCGAAAGAAATGTATAAAGGCCAAGGAATATCCCGCCAAATATTGAGAAAAACGATGCTGTGGCCGTGAGGAGTGATAATTTTGTTACCCTCTGCAATTCATCCGGATAGTTATTTGCCACAAATGCAGTCATTCCCGGTGAGAAGGCACCACGCATGCCTCCGGCACTTCCTGTTATTCCGGCTATAATTGCACCGGTGGCAATAAAATAAATGTTTGTTGAGACTGTAATTAATAAGAGGCCAAAAACAGGAAATATCTCACTTAATAAAAGAACCTTTGAATATCCTATGGAATCACCCAGCCTCCCAAGTATTAATATTAAAATAATATTAAATAGTGTAATTGGCACATATAAAAGTCCAATAAAAATTAAGGAATAATGCAATAAATGTAAATATAATGGCAGGGATAATGTCACAAAAATAAGGGCAGCACTCCTGGTTGCCCTTGAAACAAGAAGAAAATTAAATGATTTATTAACAATTTCAGATGAATCGGAAAACATAATATTCTATATAGTTTACTAATATATTATTTATTTGTTTTCCCATTCTTTAAAGTTTTTATATTCCTTGATCTTAATTTGAGATAAACATAAATTACTATGGCAATAAAGATGATGACCGCAATATATGAAAACTGGTCAAAATATTTTAGTATGACCTCCCATCTGGAACCAAGGACTATACCAATGTATATTAGTATTGCATCATATATCAGATCACCAAGGAGTGTAAAAAATGAGAACTTTTTAAGGCTCATCAGTGCCATGCCAGCAGGTATTGAAATAAATGTTCTGAAAACAGGTAAAAATCTTGTGGTAAAAACAGAAAGCTCACCATAGGCGGCAAACCATGCCTTTGTCCTGTCCACTGTATCCTTCTTAAGCATCAGATATTTTCCATATTTAAGAATGAATGGGTCACCGCCATATTTACCTATTGCATATGCTATTAATGCACCAACAAGGTCGCCCACGGAGCCAATTATTAATAATAAAATGACATTGATTATTGAATCAAAGCCACCCATTAAACCATAATATGCTAAATAGCCTGAAAATGTCATGACAACCTCTGATGGTATTGGTAAAAGCATGCCCTCCAAGAGCATCAGTATAAAAACACCAGAATACCCAAGGCTTAATATCAAGTTCTCAACAAGCTTTATTATATATACCGTTAATTCTGTAATTACACTCAATTTTAATCAATTACCAATTATAATTGTATATTAAAAGTTAATTGTTAAACAAAAAATGAATTAAAAGAAACTAAAAAATAATAAATAATAATTTTGGTTACACATAAACATGTACAATGTCCTTGTTACACATGATTTACCTGGAAATTATATTGATTCAATAAATGGAATAAATATTATAAGAAGGCCTGAGGGAGAGGATGCGAATGCATGGCTTCTTAAAAATATAGAAAATGCTGATGGAATTTTAATCACATTAAATGAAAAAATAGATAAAAATTTAATAGACTTGGGTAAAAAATTAAAGGTTATAAGCACCTACAGTGTTGGATATGACCACATAGATGTTGATTATGCCCTAAAAAAGGGAATTAAAATAGGATACACACCGGAGGTTCTCACGGAAACAACTGCAGATCTTATCTTTGGCATAATGCTTGCCGCGGCCAGAAGAATTGTTGAGGGTGATAAAATCGTAAGGGAAGATAAGTGGAAATCAGGCTGGAACCCTGAATTCATGCTTGGAGCCGAGGTTCATGGCGCGACTGCAGGAATTCTTGGAATGGGCAGAATAGGAAATGCAATATTGAGGCGTGCAAGGGGATTTAACATGGACGTGATTTATTACAGCAGGCATAAACATGATGTTGATGCAAAATTTATGCCACTGGATGATGTTCTTAGAAATTCTGATTTTTTATTCGTATGCCTCGATTATAATAAGGATACATACCATTTTATGGACATGCCCAAATTTAAAAAGATGAAAAAAACAGCATTTATTATAAATGGCACCAGGGGAAAGGTTATAAATGAAAAAGACCTAATATCAGCCCTCAACTCTGGTATAATTGCAGGTGCTGCACTCGATGTTTTCGAAACAGAGCCAATTGATAATAATAATCCATTATTGAAAATGAATAATGTTGTATTAACCCCGCATATAGGCAGTGCAACGGATAATACCAGAAAAAAGATGGCAGAGGTTGCAGTCAGCAATCTTATTAATGGTTTGTCCGGTAAGCCGCTTATATATGAGATAAAAAAATAACATTTTTATTATACATGATAATAATTAAGCTACATGGATAACATGAATGCTGTTTGCCTTATCTCTGGCGGCCTGGATTCACCGACAGTCATGGCATATGCAATAAAGATGGGTTATAAGGTATACCCCTTAAGCATAAATTATGGACAGAGACATTCAAAGGAATTAAACTCATCAAGGGAAATTTGCAGGTACTATAATTTAGATCTAAAGATATTAAATATAGATTTAAGGCAGATTGGAGGGTCAGCCCTAACATCTGATATAGAGGTCCCGGAAAGATCTTTAAACGATATTTCAGATGATATACCAGTAACATATGTTCCGGCAAGAAATACAATATTTTTGAGCCTTGCAGCCGCATATGCTGAAACAATTAATGCAAAATACATATTCATAGGGGCAAATGCCATAGATTATTCCGGATACCCAGATTGCAGGCCGGAATTTTTCAATGCTATGAATGATGCATTAAATCTTGGCACAGAATTTGGCATCAAGGAAAATTTTAAAATCATGGTACCGTTGCAGTATCTTTCAAAGGGTGATATAATAAAACTTGGAAGAAGACTTGGTGTGCCATATAAATTAACATGGTCATGCTATAATGGAAGGGAAAAGGCCTGTGGAAAATGTGACTCGTGCCTACTAAGGCTGAAAGGCTTCATGGATGCAAATGATTATGATGATATAGAATACGAATCATATCCAGATTTTTATGTGGAATACTGCAAAAGGACAGGCCATAAATTATAAGATTTTAAAGGGTTCTTTTGATTCCCAGCATGACCGCATAATTGCTAATAATTCCTATTGCAAGCAGGAAATGTGGATATGGCATGTATGTTGAATAAAATGTTGAATTTTTAAAAATTATAAAGCCTGAGCCAATTATGCCCGTTAGTACAATTAATCCCGAATTTACAACCGAGAGATTCCTGAGCCTTTTATTAATTCCGGATGGTTTAATTAATATTAATGCAAGTATAAAAAGCAATGTGCCGGTAATTATATGAACATACAGCATTCTGGAATTGAGAGGGTTTGAAATCTGTGAAAGATAAAAACCCAGCGTCATCTGCAGAACGGTTAGGCCAGATACGGACCATAAAAGTTTTTCAAGTCCATCCATTTTATCAAATTTCAACATTATTTTTATTTTTTTGCAATTATTTACAGAATAGATGCATGTTTATATAAGTGATTTACATATTATGCTTTATGGGAGAACTAGTAGCAGTACCAGTAACAGGTGATGAGGTTACCGGGCCCGGTGAGGGCATGGAAATCCATATTTACAGCATTGATGGAAAAAATGCAAAAATGATAGAATCATACGAAAACCCTGCCCTTAAGGCCTCCATGACAAGGGGCATATACATGCTTAAATCAATTCTTGAAAAAAATGTTAGGTACCTTATAGTGTCTGAAATGGGAGGTCCCGGATTCAGATTTGTTAAAAATAAAATAAAAATGTACGATTCGGGAGGTCTAAATGAAAAAGATGCGATTAATGCCTTTATTAATAATCAATTAAGGGAGATTACAGAGCCCACACATGAACCACACCATGATATGGAAAACAAATAAATTTTTATCCCATTATATATTTTTAATTTATGATAAGAATTGCCTTAACACAGCTTACTCCTCCAGAAACCAAGGAAAAAAGCCTTGAAAATATTGAGAACTATGCCCGGCTGGCCAGCAAAAATCATGCAGACCTTGTTGTCTTTCCAGAGTACTATATGTGCTATTATAAAGGCATTAAACCGGCAGATGAGGCCGAGAACATTCATGGTGGGTATGTACAAAGCCTTGAAAAAATTTCACAAAAATATAAAATCGACATAATAACAGGGATTCATGAAAAATATGAAAATAGGATATACGATACAGCAGTTTATATAAACAAATACTCTGGCATTTCCAGTTTCTATAGAAAAACACATTTATACGATGCCTTTGGATTTAAGGAATCAGATCTATATTCACATGGAAATGGCCCTTTTGATATTTTTAAAATTAACGATTTTAAAATAGGAATGGTAATATGTTATGATATAAGATTTCCAGAAATATTCAGAAATTATTCATTAAACAGTGCAGATTTAATAGTAATAATTTCTGGGTGGTTTTCAGGCCCGGTTAAGGAGGAGCAGTGGCTTAACCTTGTTTCTGTGAGGGCGCTTGAGAATACGGTTTATGTTGCAAGTTCCAATCTTGTTGGGGGCGATTTCACAGGTATAAGCAC
>NZ_LKBG01000264.1 GCF_001402945.1 Acidiplasma aeolicum | reverse complement strand
AACACCATCAACGGCATATGGAGAAAAGGAAGATACGTTATATGAAAAGCAATAACTTTATTAGGGAACTCATTTCAGGGCATCATTGTATGTTTTATTCACAATAATTTAATATAGTGCTTTATCTCTACCATTATATGCTACTAAAGTTTATGATACAAAATTAATATTAATTAGAACAAATTACTATATAAATAATAATATAAATGCTTACATATAAATATACATAAGCAATTCGTAAAAACATGATTGGATTATATAAAAAAAACATCAACATTGTAACATTTAATTTCAATAAAATATTACCAGTTTTTTCATATTCAGTGGCAACATTCTTTTTAATGGACTTTGCATTTTTTATAGATAATATTGTTGATCTCTTGCATTTTACATATCTTGAGGCATTTATTTTACTTGGCATACCCTTTATTGGAAGAATGTTTACACCATTTATCTATGCACCACTAGCCCGCATGGGTGTGCCGAGGCTGGCCCTTTTCTCAATAAGTGTGATGTCCATAATATCCTTTTTAATTTCATATGAAAAAACCTTTCCGGAGATGTTCATAAGCAGGTTTTTAATAGGAATATTTTATGGAACTGCGACATCTGCAGCAATAGAGGTTTCATCCATTACAAAAAACAGAATAATCATAGGATTAACCATGGGTGGATGGGCCATAGGATGGCTTATCGCTGCCGTATTCTTTATGTTTTTGAAATCATGGTCTCTGGTTTCCCTAATAGGAATTGTCTTTGTACCCGCCATAATATTTTCTAAAAAACATAATGTTATATCCCCACTTGTTAAGAAGTTTCAGTTTGATTTTTCATTTAAAATCTTTATTTTATTCATTCTTGGCTTCACTCCAGCATATATACTTGAAGTTGTTCCATCATTTCTTGGTTCGGCATCCCTATATGAGTCAATAATTGCATATTCTTTTGCAGTTCCTGCATATATAATACTTCCATATTTAATTAACAGGATATCAATATATAAGATATTTTATGCCTCAGTTGTTATAGTATCATTAAGTGGAATTATCTTCTTCCTTACAGACGATATTGTACTTGCTGTAATATTTACTGTCTTTGGCCTTGGTATGATATCACTGCTTCCCATAATAAGCCGGAACCTGAATGTTGAGCCTAAAAAAATAGGTCCAAGCATGAATTTTGCGGCCGTAAGTGGCTTTCTGCTTCCTGTCATACTTCCAATCGGAATTGAATACATTAATATTATAGCAACAGTAATCTTATTTGGTATTGCAACAATAATTTTTACAAAATTTGAAACGGGTTCTAAATTCTGGAAAAACATAATATTATCAAAAAATATTATAAAACATTAAATTTATTACTTTATGTTATTTAGATCATCAAGATTATCTATATCGTATATGTCCTTCTGTGGTCTTTTTGGTTTTTTTATTACACCTACTATTAATATTATAAAACCGGCTAAACCTGTTATAAGGCCTATTATAACCATAACCCCATACCCCTCTATGGCAGATACCGGTGCATATTCATACTTTAAAGAAGGCTTTGTGGAATTGAACATAACATAGGTGTATGTGCCTGCAGGCATATTACCAAAAACCTTGTCCGATCCAACCGCCTCATAATACTTTGATCCATATTCATATTTCACTAGATTGGTTGAATTGACCTGGCTCAGATTTTTTGAATTAATAAGACCTGCATTTGATGGGCCCCCCTCAATTAATATTTCATAGCCACTTTTTAATGTCATATTTTCTGTAATATATTCTCCTTTTTTATAAAGACTAACTTCAGTGTGTGTATATTTTTGAACATTTAAGCCTGATTCATATGATCCAACAATGAATAGGGCCGCACCTATAACAAGAATAATTAGCCCTATAGACACTATCTTTTTATTCATAAATTCAATATGATAAAGATTTTATTTAAATTTTCCCACATCTAATTAGCAAAGCCATAATGCAATCAATTCTGATAACTATTAATCTAATCTCACCATCTTACGTTTTAATCCTATAAATTTTATTTCAAAGGCTATGGTTAAAATTATTTACCTGTATGGATTAACTAATTATGAAAAATGATATAGATAATTACATAAAAAGCATTCTGGAAACGGCACCATCCGAAGAAATGTATATAGAGGCGGTGCGTGATGTATTTAAGGATTTAATCAAGGAATATATTAGAAAAAAAATAAATGAAGATGAAGATTTAAAAAGGCAGATCGAGGATGTTCTGGAAGAATTCATGGAGGCCAGAATTAAACAATACGATTCAATGGCAAAAATGGCAAAAATAACAGCAAAAATAGGCATTTTAAGTGCTCCCAAAAATATTAAGGACGAGGCCATCAACGATTTCCTTAATACGTTTAAAAATGAAATAGATGAGATAATCAAAAGGACATTGTAAAATAATTATGGTATTTATTATATCTATGAAAATAGAGAACTAATCTTCCGATTTAAAGTCCTTTACTATTGTTGTATTTGAATTAAGGTCAAAAAGTGTCATTATTGCAGGATTTGGTGAAAAATTCATCATCTTCTGATATTCTGTTTGGGACTGCCATGTGGACGCATTTATATATCTTACACCACGGTAATTGCCCTGTGAATATGAATGGATATGACCCGTTATAAAAATATCGGGTACCTCATCTATTACATGGTAGTCCCTTTCAGATGGAATTATTGGTGTTTTTCCACCATAACGCGGTGCCAGATGCCTTCTTTTTAGGAGTTCTTCCAGAGCAGATCCCACGCTTGCATAGCTTGCCCCTGGCACAAGTTCTATCATATCATTTAAAGACATTCCATGGTATACAAGCACGTTTTTTCCCTCGAGCCTTAAATTATATGGATTTGGAAGCATAACAGTATTACTCTTAAAAAAACTGCTTATTTTCTTTGAAAAAATCGGCTGTGGCTCGGCAAGCCTCACAACATCGTGATTTCCAGGCATGATAAACACATTTACATCCTCAGGCACTTCGTCTATATATTCTGCCAGTTTTTCATACTGTTCAAGAGGATTAAGAACGTCAAGATCATTTTCCTGGCCAGGATAAACACCTATGCCATCAACAACATCACCGCTAAGTATAAGGTACTTTAACGATTCCGCCTCATCCATGGATTTTTTTATCCATGCGATCATTTTTTTAAAATCATTTTCCCTGAATGTTTTGCTCCCAACATGTATATCAGAAATGGATGCCACATACACAGGGGGTTTTTTCTGTTCATCAATCATTTTGTACGGTATGTCAGGCCTTATAATTTCATCTGCAAATAATACAGTTTCCCTTCCGGAATTTGAAACAGATCCAATTACCCCTATTACCTCATCCTCTATTATTAACTCATTATTTAATCCCTTATTTTTCAGCAGGAATACGTTTATATTATCATCAAGATCCTCAAGCAATAGTTTCTTATGGCCATTTTTGGTGGTGCTTACCTCGCTTACCATTCCAACAATCTTTACCTTGCCATATGTCTTTTTTGCAGTGCTGATTTTGTATGTACCACGCATTTCACTTGATTGTATTATCATTTTTCTAATTCTCTCATAGCGATCAACAAACATTTTTCTAAAATCCTCAACCGAACTGTGTGATTTAATATCTGGAATATAAACTTCGAAATCCATTTTTTCCCTTTTTGGTGTGCTTATTAGTTTAAGGACATCATTTTCAGTAAGATACCCGCTCTGAATAACCTCATCACTGATCATGCTTGGTATAAGATCGCCCATGCTTCTTTCAAGTATAATGTCCATTGCCTCCTTTGTTACCAGAATTCCGTGCTTTTGAAAATATTCAAGTATCCTGGCCTTGTCATTAAATAATTCCATTAATGGATTAATACATACTTACTTAAATGTTAATCGGTTATAATTCATAAATTCAATTTATTATATATTATCAGGTTTTTTAAATATAAATTTGACTGTTAATCAATAATCTTATATACTGTTTAAATCTTACTTCACAATGTTTAGCCAAAAATTCTCAGAAATTAAAGAAGGATATACATTTGATGATGTATTATTAAAGCCCATTAAATCGCCAATAGAACCAAGGGAGGCGGACGTTTCAACAAAACTATCACGGCATATACGTTTGGGTGTCCCAATTGTAAGCTCACCAATGGATACTGTTACAGAGGATCAGATGGCAATAGCCATGGCAAGGTATGGTGCTGTTGGTGTTATACACAGAAATATGTCAACAAACGAGCAAATTGAGATGGTTAAAAAGGTGAAAAAGGAGGAAACACTAATTATAAGAAACGTTATATCTGTTGATCCTGAAACGCCAGTAAACGTTGCAAGGACCATAATGATTACCAAAAATATTGCCGGCCTACCTGTGGTTTCTGGTGGGAAGCTTGTTGGTATTTTAACAAAAAGGGATCTTGAATTTTCGGATTCCTCAGGTAAAATAAGGGACATAATGACAAAAAATGTGATAACTGCAGATGAAAACGTATCAATAGAGGATGCAAAGTACATACTTTATAAAAACAGGATAGAAAAACTTCCGCTTGTTGATAAGGCTGGTAAATTAAAGGGACTTATCACGGCAAAGGATATTAAAACGAGGGAAAAATATCCCAATGCATCAAGGGATACAAACGGGCAGCTGATGGTTGGTGCGGCCATAGGCGCCTATGATATTGATCGCGCAATTAATCTGGAAAAGGCAGGGGCGGATTTTGTTGTTATTGACACTGCACATGCACATAACTGCAATGTAATATCATCATTAAAAAAAATTAGAAAGGAATTATCAATAGATATAATTGCTGGAAATATAGCCACTGCAGAGGCTGCTGAGGACCTTATATCTGCAGGCGTTGATGGTCTAAGGGTTGGCATTGGCCCCGGTTCAATATGCACAACCAGAATAGTGGCAGGTGTTGGTGTCCCACAGCTAACAGCCATTTCCAGTGTTGCTGATGTTGCTGTAAAGCATGACATTCCTGTTATAGCCGATGGCGGAATAAGGTACTCTGGTGACATGGTTAAGGCCCTTGCTGCAGGTGCATCCACTGTTATGCTTGGATCACTTTTGGCAGGTACAGAGGAAAGCCCCGGAGTTGAAATGATAATAAACGGAAGAAAATACAAATCATACAGGGGCATGGGATCAATAGGTGCAATTAAGGCCGGGAAATCGGATAGGTATGGTAAGCTTGGAAACAATGAATTTATAGCGGAGGGTGTTGAGGGATCAGTCCCGTACAGGGGACATGTGTCAGAAAATCTCTTCCAGTTCGTTGGGGGCATAAAAACTGGCATGGGTTATATTGGTGCACATAACCTTGATGAATTAAGGAAAAATTCTGTGTTTATCAGGATAACAAATAATGGTCTAAAGGAAAGCCATCCCCACGATATAAGAATAGTTTCGGAGCCGCCAAACTATCAGAATTTCAATTACTAGGCCTGAAATAAAGCGAATTGGCCATGGAAATTGGCCACTATTTACTCAAAATATTTATAAAATAATTTCTTATTTATAATCATGGATGAATCAGATATAACAAAGGCACTGTCCAGTAGGGAAATGACAAAGGAGGAAATAATAGAATTCTTTCTTGGCACACCAGATATGGTGGGTGGCACCAATGCAGATTATATCCGTATAGGATCACAGATTCTGCTGGAAAATAAAATAGAATTTATGATCAATAAACTTGTTACGTCAGGTAAAATAGGTACAAAAAAGAAATCAAACGGCATTATAGAGAACATTTATTATTTTGTAAAATAATCTTATTATGTTAATATATGAAATAAATATTCTGATTCATGAATGAAACATATATAGGAATACATGGTTATTCAACGCACACTCCTAAAATCAACGGTATAATAAAATTCAATCCTGAAAGTTTTATTGTAAATGAAATACCTGCTGATATTCAGAAAGATATAAATGGGAAATATACAATTTTAAAGGTAAAATTAAGGAACTGGGATACAAATAAATTTGTAATATTTCTCTCAAAATTACTGCATATAAGTAAAAAAAGGATAACTTACGGTGGAACAAAGGATAAAACTGCTATAACAACCCAGTATTTCTGTATTAATATTGAGAATAAAAACACTATTGATTATTTTAATTTAAATATTAAGGATGCCGAGGTGATGGAAGTATTTAGGTCAAATCATATGATAAGGCTTGGAGACCTGATCGGAAATGAGTTTATTGTAGAAATCAAATCAGATTACGATAATAATGAAAATATAAACAGTACAGTGAAGGAAATCTTTGAAAATGGTGGATTTCCAAATTTCTTTGGGTATCAAAGGTTTGGTTCATTTAGAATGAACACACACAGAATAGGCAGGCTGATCCTGCAGGGCAGGTATGAGGACGCTGTAAAGCTTTACCTTTACGATCCTGAGTTTGATAAGGAATATTATAGAATAGACTTTTTTCAGAGTCAAAATGTTGATGAGGCATTAAAAAATTTTCCAAAATATCTTTCATTTGAAAGATCCATTCTTGGTTATATTAAAGAGCATAAAACATATGCAGGTGCATTTAATGTGCTGCCAAAAAATCTTGCAATGCTCTTTATACATTCATATCAATCATTTTTATACAACAGGATTTTATCGGAGAGAATGAAAATCATAGAAAAGTTAAATGAGATTATTGACGGGGATTATTTTATGCCTGTTGATAAATATTTTAATCCTGATAAAAATAATATAATGAGGGCCGATAAATACAATCAGGAAAAGTTAAATCTTCTTTCAAAGGAAAATAAAATAAGGGCTGCAATTCCTGTAATAGGTTATAACACAAAATTATCATCCGGTATTGAGGGTGAAATAGAAAAAAAGATAATGTGCTCAGAGAATATCTCATTTAATGATTTTAAAATAAAGGATTATCCTGAGTTAAGCTCATCAGGAGATCTCAGAATAGCATCGGCACTCCCTGTAAATTTCTCAATAATAGGAAAAAATAAACTGCAATTTTCCCTTGGCAGGGGGATATATGCAACCTCACTGTTAAGGGAAATATTAAAAAATGAGGATTTTTAGATAAGGCCAACCTTCTGCAATTCTTTTTTGACCTTTATAACAGCCTGTTCTATCTCACTCTCCTCCTTGGCCCCGGTGCATACAACCTTTCCGGATCCGAAAAGGAGCAGAACAACCTTTGGTTCCTCAACACGGTATACAAGCCCCGGAAACTGTTCAGGCTCATATTCGACATTTTCAAGGCCAAGAGACATTGCTATATCTGTAAGGTTTAGATCAGATTCAAGATCATAAACAGCAACAATATTCTGAACTATAATATCAGGGTTATCATAAACCTCTATACTGGCCTTTTTTAATTTTTCAATTATTATGTCTATTGTTTTTTTAACATTTTCCAAATTTTTTGCACCGGTGCAGTTTACCTTTCCGCTTCTAAAAATAAGCACCGCTGTCTTTGGTTCCTTAAGCCTATAAATCAAACCAGGAAACTGTTCCGGCTCGTATTCCGATCCCTCCAAGGCAAGGGCAATTTTGCTAAGGTCAAGGTGTTCAGCAAGTGATGTTGATGCAACTATATTTTCAATTGTAATTTTCTCCATTTCACTCATATTTATCCATTCTTTATATTTAAAGGATATATAAAGGTTTTAATTTTTTAATGTAAAATTTTATAAAATATGAATAAATATTTTTTATTATAAACCTGAATAACCATGAAACATCAACATTTTAGTACATGTTTAACTGTTCCTTGGCATAATCACTCATCATGTCCGGAGTCCACTGCGGCTCCCATACAAGCTCTATATCGGCAGCCTCAACCCCCTCAAGGCTTTCGACCTCCTTTTGTGCCTCAGATAGTATCCACGGTGTTACCGGACAGGTGGGGGCCGTCATAGTCATTTTAATATAAACGCGATCCCCGTTTATCTGTACATCATATACAAGTCCAAGGTTAACCACATCCATGCCAATTTCCGGATCTGATACCTGCTTTAATACCTCCAAAATTTCCTCCTTTGTTACCATATTTAAAAATATTATAATTAAATATTTAAACATATTTATGTGTTTAAATTATTGTAAATCTTCTTCAATCACAATGACGAATTTCTTTAAAAGAAAATCAAGAGCTGCTATTATAACCATGCCAGTTATCAAGAAAAATATTGCAAAATAACTGATAGTTTGCAGAATAAAAACAATGCCTATGCCCATTGCCGGCGGATGTTCAGAATGGAAAATAACAAGCAGTATGGCAACTAAGGTCTCCACAAGGGCAATCACATAATATATTGAAATAAAAAATGCCATATAAAATCCTAAAACTCCAACTATTCCAGCTATAATATAACTTTTCAAAAATTTATCTATTTTTGCCGATTTATTATCGGGCATCATAAAGAGTAAAAAGGAAGTTGATGCAAATGAAGAAAACACTATAAATTTTGCAAACGGTACAAAATATATATGCGTTACTGACAGAATAAAGATTGTTATTGATACAGTTATTCCAATAAATATTGCCGGAATTATGTGATTTTTAATTAAAATTTCATATTTTTTAAAATTAAACATTATTAATTTAATAAATTTATATTTAAAATAGTTTATTAATTATTCCATGGCCTTAATCTGCTCCAGAGTTTCTTTTACGGCGACCTCAACAGACTGATCGCTTGTATACCTGCTTTTCCAGCCCAGTTTTTTTAACTTTGTTATGTCCAGGTATGTCTTCTTCACATCGCCCTTCCAGCCCCTGCCATTAATTCCTCCGGTAAAAATATATTTAACATTTTTTAGTCCCATACCGCTTACAACATAATCAGCAATTTTTCTTACAGATGTTGTTTCATCATTTCCAAGGTTTATTATATCCGTTCTACTTAAATTTTCATGCACATAAATCATTGAGTCAACACAGTCAGTAACATGCATGTATGATTTTTCCTGTGTTCCATCACCAAGTATTTCTAGTTCTTTATTATTTTTTAATAGTTTATGTATAAAATCATATATTACGCCGTGTGTAGAATTCCTGCCAACAATATTTGCAAATCTGAATATCGTCCCCCTTATTCCATAATAATGTGAATATGCACTTATAAACCCCTCATTGGCCATTTTTGATGCTCCATATGATGATATCGGCAAATACGGTCCATAGTTTTCAGGTGTTGGCATGATATTTGCCTCACCATAAACCGTTGATGACGATGCAAATAATATTTCCTTTACATCCTTTTTCCTCATGTATTCAAGTATATTCTGTGTAACTA
Organism: Acidiplasma aeolicum; assembly: GCF_001402945.1. Taxonomy (GTDB): domain Archaea; phylum Thermoplasmatota; class Thermoplasmata; order Thermoplasmatales; family Thermoplasmataceae; genus Acidiplasma; species Acidiplasma aeolicum. The sequence goes on along the minus strand of NZ_LKBG01000264.1, from coordinate 23,082 downwards.
TAACATTATTGTTAAAATCCTTTATTGGATCCTCTGATCCATATCTAACATCCGAATTTGCGGAGAAGTGAATAATAATGTCAATGTCATTAAGGGATTCAAGATCATATTTTAACAGATCGCCATTTATAAATTTAAAATTTTTATTGCCATAAAATCTTTTGATAAACCTTTCACCAACATGGTTATTAAGATTATCAATAACAGTGATATTGTTATCATTTATTAGTTTCTCAACCATGTTTGATCCTATAAATCCAGCGCCACCTGTTATTAGAATATTTTTGTTTTCCATGAACCTATATAAATAAGTAAATGATAATTCTTTTTATATCTTAAACAAATTACTAGCCATGACATATTACTTCAAATGCAGGGATTTGGGATGGGATTGTTCATTTGAGCATCATGCTGAAAAAAGGGAGGATCTTTATCCAAGGATAAGAATACATTTTCACTATGCACATGCAACAAATGAAATTAGCGATGAAATGATGAAAAAAATTGACAGTGTCATTACCGAGGGAGAGAGAAGAGACGATCTTCCAATTTAAGTGTTTAATATGAAGATAGAAAGGATTAAAGGTTTCAGGGATCATTATCCTGAGGATATGGAAATACGCTATTCAGTTTTTACCAGAATAACAAACGTTGCTGAGAATTTTGGATACCAGAGAATAGATTTTCCAAGCCTTGAATATCTTGAAATGTACAAACAGAAATCTGGGAGCGAACTTGTTAGCCAGACCTTTTCATTCACAGATAAGGGTGGAAGGGAGGTTACAATGATACCGGAGGCAACACCATCAACTGTAAGACTTCTAACAGCAAGAAAGGATATACCAAGGCCGGTAAGATGGTATTCATTGCCAAAGGTATGGAGATATGAAGAACCCCAGGAAGGCAGATTCAGGGAGCACTATCAATTTAATGCAGACATGTTTGGTCTGGATTCTGCAGAGGCTGATTCTGAGATCATAGGTCTTGCCGCACAGATACTTGATGAACTCGGGCTTTCAGGTAAGTATCAAATAAATATAAATGACAGACAGGTGATGGAATATATACTTAATGATATGAACATACAAAATATCCATGAGGCATTTTCAGTAATAGATAAATACAGAAAAATAACAAGAGAACAGTTTATTTCCATGATGGCTGAGATTAACGTGGATAAAAAAAATACCGAAAAGATACTTGATCTTCTTTCTGAAAGGCTTGATATTAAAGACTTCGAGAAAAAATTAAAAAGTATATTAAATAATTTTGATGGATTAAAAAACCGTATTGAAAGGCTTAAAACAACATTTTCATATATAAGTTTTTATACAAAAAGTGATATAAAATATGATTTTTCAGTTGTCAGGGGATTATCATATTATACAGGCATAGTATTTGAGGCATTTGACTCGGTTGGTGAACTCCGTGCAATACTTGGTGGAGGCCGCTATGATGGGCTTTCAACACTATTCTCTGATGAAAATATACCAGCCATTGGTTTTGCCATAGGCGATGCAGTTCTTGAAATATTATTGAAAAAATACAATCTCTGGGAGAAATACATGCGCAAGCAGTCATATTATATATGCAATCTGGGATCCCAATTTATTGAATATTCAATTAATTTGGCATCAAAAATAAGGAAAAGTAATAGAATTGCACTGGTGGACATTACAGGTAGAAAATTATCATCGCAGATAAAGAGCGCAGCCGAATTTGATTTTGCATTAATAATTGGAGAAAACGAGGTAAAATCAGGAACAGTAACATTAAAGGATATGAAGACCGGTGAGCAGAAAACAATCGAAGAGGAAGAATTTTATAAATTATTATAATAATTTATCAATCAATCATTTAGGAAAAATTTATATCCATTTTTACTTTTAACTTCTAATGCCTGAAGGTTTTAACTTTAAAGGGATTCGGGCTCTGCTAGGTAAGTTTGCAGAACCAATTATGATAAAACCAAAAAAAGCAAATGGTTTTATTATGACCTTTAAAATGATATTAGGTGCAGGTCTCTTTGGAGGTGTTGTAACATGGTGACTTCTTTTAACTGGAACTGGGATGCATTTGTAATGGTTATCCTTGCCCTGCTGGCTCTGGCCCTTATTGTTTTTGGGGCACTTACTGCATATTTTGGCAGCAGCAAAAGCAGGATAGTAGGATCTGTATTGCTTATTGTTGGACTTGTAATTGGTATATTTACAATATTCGGGTCATCAAGCGTGGCCCATGTTTCATTTGTATACCAGGTGCTTGAGCCTACAGTATTTTATCTAATAGCGTCCATTATTGGCGTTTTAATTGGATTGTTAATATTCCTTGGCGCCATAATGAAGACCTAAAAATTATTATTTATTGAAAACTTTAATAAAATGTTTGTCATGAGGCTACATGGTTAAACCAGAACAGTTCATAGAGGATGCCAAATTACAGATTAAATCACAGCTGAAGGGTAAGGGAATACTGGCATGCTCAGGTGGTCAGGACAGCACACTGCTTTCTGTAATAGCTGGAATGGTTTCACGGGATATACTTGTTATTTTTGTTGACACCGGTTTATTAAGGCTTCATGAGGTGGAAAATGCAGAAAAAATTTTTAAAAAATATAATATCAATTATAAAATTATTGATGCACGGCAGAGGTTCATTCAAAATTTAAAGGGCATTACAGATCCTGAACAGAAGCGGAAGATAGTGGGAAAAACCTTTATAGATGTTTTTGAGGAGGCTGCAAAAGATTTTGGCGCAGAATATCTGCTTCAGGGTACAATAGCACCTGACTGGATAGAAAGTGGCGGGCAGTCCAGAGATACAATTAAAAGCCATCACAACGTTGGTGGACTGCCAGAAAATATGAAATTAAAGCTTATAGAACCACTAAGAGATCTTTATAAGGATGAGGTTAGGGAGGTATCAAAATATCTTGGCATCCCTGAAATTATGCCCTTTCCTGGCCCAGGCCTGTCAATTAGAATAATAGGCGAGGTTACAGAGGAAAAACTTGATCTGATAAGAAAAGCAACAGACATTGTTGAGAGAAATGTTATGGAGAACATGCATGAAAGGCCATGGCAGTACTTTGCCGTTTTACTGCCAGTAAATACAACCGGCGTTCATGGTGATCAGCGTTCATATGGTAAAACTGTTGCAATAAGATTTATTGATACCCTTGATGGAATGACAGGCACCTTTAGCAGGCCGGACTGGAACCTTCTTGAAAAGATATCAACAGAAATAACAGACGAAATCCCTGAGATTAACAGGGTTGTTTATGACATAACAAATAAACCTCCGGCAACAATAGAATGGGAATAATTATATAATAATTTATAATCATAGATAAAATAGGTAGATTTACATGATGGAAGAACAATTACTGATACCAGAAGAAGAATACCAGAAATCTGGTGTCCATATTGGTACACAGATCAAATCAAAGGATATGGATAAATATATATTTAAAATTAGGAACGATGGTTTATACATATTAAATATTAAAAAGACAAATCATGCAATAATAGAAGCAGGAAAAATGCTGGCAAGATACAAACCAGAGGATATCCTTGTTGTGGCCCAGAGACAGTATGCATTCAGACCGGTTGCTAAATTTTCTGAAATAGTTGGGTCAAACTCCATAATAGGCAGGTTTATACCCGGAACATTAACCAATCCGATGCTCAAATCATATTCAAGCGCCAAGGTAATAGTGATAACAGACCCGCTTGCCGATACACAGGCAATGAAGGAGGCAATTAAAATAGGAATACCCATAATAGCACTCTGCGATGCCAACAATAAAACCGACTTTGTTGATTTAATAATTCCAACAAACAATAAGGGAAGGATGTCTCTTGCCCTGATATACTGGCTTCTTGCAAGGGAGGTTTTAAAGGATCGCGGCGACATAAAAACATATGACGACATGCAGGCAAAAATAGATGATTTTGAGGTCCAGATTTAAATATCTTTTATCCTTTTCATTTCTATATATTTTATTTCATTGTTTATAAAGCCGGCAAAAACCATTGATTTTCTAACACTTACTGATAACCTAACAGCCCTGCTAATTTTATACCATTCTTCTTTATCTATTAAACCAATTAAATATTCGGCATGCATATCCATGGATTCAGAATAAATCCTAAAGTGTTCTCCATATTTAAATCCACTTTTTACAATAAAATTTCTTTTAATTAAATCAGCATATAGTTTTTCCTCAGGTGTCATAATTTTATTTTCAACAAATCTTCTTTCAAAGTTGTTTAATATGTTTAAAGAATAAAATTTTTCCCCGAACCATTCAGGGGTGTTTAATGAATAATATATGCTGCCTGCATTTTTAATGCATATTTTTTCAGGCATATTCTCAGCCATCCCCATGGGGTCTATATGTTCTGTCATATGATATGTGATGCTATGGTCCTCATCAAGAGTAATAAATATTCCCGGAGTTTCATTGTATAGTTCCTCAAATGATACAATATCTGTTTCCCTTTTTAAAATTACAAAATTTGTATAATCCGATTTTTTTGTCTTTTTATAATAAAATTTATTTCCATTTCTTTTTATGTAAAATCCCTTATTCTTTAATATTTCATATACAATGTATATGTATATATCATCTGTAAAGATATTATTTAGAAAAAAATCCAGGTCATTACCATTTAATGATTCAATTTTACCCTTTAAAAACAGGTATAAGGCCTCACATGGATCTAGAAAAAAATCTCCATTTAAGAATTTGCCTATATGATACTTGTTTATAATCTGGGATATACTTATATTTCTTAATTTAAACTCAAATTTCCCACAAAAAATTCCCATTTTTGCATATCACTTATTTTTATTATAAATTTTGTTAAATGTTTTTTCTATAAGTTCAGACAGGATTGGGGAAAAATCCTCCTTTGTATTGTATAAATAATATGATACACCATAGCTTCTGTAGAATTTATCAAGTTCCGGAATCCAGAATTGGGATATATACCTTAAATCAGACTTCATTGCAACCAGGAATATCTCAGAATCTGAAAACAGCTTTACAAAATCTCCAGCCATTTTTAGACTATTTGCATCTGTTATATCCACAGTTAACAAAATAAAAGTGGATTTTGATATAAATTTATCAGATTTTAATTCAAGTGGCGTTTCATAAAAAAGGAGGTCTATATCATATTCATCATCATTTATCCTGCCCTGCACCTTTTTTCTTATAAAACCTTTGGGTGCCACAGGTTTATCAGAGTTATAAACAGCTGCAGATATTAGTGAACTTTTACCCGAATTTTTTGCTCCTGTAACCGTGACCTTCCAAATTGCCTTTTGAACCATTGGCTTTTAATTAATAACCATTATAAAATATTTTTTTATTTTCTTATTCCCATAATAAAAATTTATATATCGTCTTAATATAATTAGCCATGAGTTTTGAATTTTCTGATAACTTAAGGAAGATGAAATCCTCTGAAATTAGGTCTCTATTGAAGTATGTGACCATGCCCGGTATGATATCGTTTGGTGGGGGTCTTCCAAATCCGGAAACTTTCCCCTCCGCAGAACTTAAGGAAATTATGGATGATGTTATAGAGAATTATGCATCCCAGGCTCTGCAGTACGGACAGACAGACGGATTACAGCTGTTAAAAAATGAGATAAGGAAATTTCTAGATAGGGACGAAAATATAAAAACAGATACAGATAACATAATGGTCACCACCGGTTCACAGCAATCACTTTATGCCCTGTCAAAAATATTTGCAAATCCTGGAGATTATGTTATTACAGAGGCACCAACATACGTTGGGATGATATCATCACTAAATGCCAATCTTGTTAACTCAGTATCTGTAAAAATGGACTCAAATGGTATGATTATTGAAGAACTTGAAAAACAGCTTGAATATCTAAAATCCATTGGAAAGAAACCAAAGTTCATATACACAATACCCACATTTCAAAACCCTGCAGGATATACAATGACTCTTGATAGGAGAAAACAGCTTTTGGAGATAGCATACGAAAATAATATACCGGTCATAGAGGATAATCCATATGGTGATTTAAGATATTCTGGAACAAAAATTCCCACATTAAAAAGCCTTGATGACCATGATATTGTTACATATCTTGGCACATTCTCAAAGGTGATGTCACCCGGATTAAGAACCGGTTATACAGTATCACAGCCTGAGGTCCTATCAAGATACAATATACTTAAGCAGGCCCTTGATCTGGCAAGTGATTCGTTATCCCAGTACATAGCATATGAGTATCTTAACAGGGGAATAATATATAAGCAGATACCAAAAACCATAGAACTCTATAAAAAGAAGAGGGATATAATGCTGGAATCACTTGATGAACATGTAAAGGACGCTGTCTGGTCAAAGCCTGATGGTGGAATGTTCCTATGGTTAAAACTTAACCATAATATAGATACATCAAAAATGCTTGAAAGGGCACTAAAAAATAAGGTTGCATATATTACAGGTTCTGCATTTTATCAAAACAATCCAGAAATTAACACCATGAGGCTTAATTTTACATATTCCTCTGATTCTGATATAGTGGAGGGTGTCAGGAGGCTTGCAAAAACTATAGAGGAGGAGGTTAAAAACTGATCTTTAAATTTTAAAATATTGGATGGAGTTAAATGTCACATAGAGATATTTTAATAATGTTTTTTTAATTTCCTTATATGTATACTTTGGTGGGTGGCACCTTTAACCATTTTCATAAGGGCCATGAATTAATGCTCAGAACAGCAATAGATACCGGATGCAGGGTGATTATAGGCCTTACCAGTGATGATTATGTCATTGGAAACAAGGAATTTATAATAAAATATCGAACAAGGCTAAAAAGGCTAAAAAAATTTATGGATAAATATACAGATAATTACGAAATTCATGAACTAAATGATAAATTTGGCGAGACATTAAAAATAAAAGAGGCAAATCTCATTGTTTCTCCGGAAACATATTCAACCGCGATTTATATTAATAATAAACGCAATGAAATGAATATGAGGCCATTAAACATAATTAAGGTGCCCTTTGTTCTGGCAGAGGATTTTTTTCCAATTAGCTCCACAAGAATTGAATATGGTGAAATAACAAGAACAGGCAAGAGGAAAAATCCAATTAAAATCTCAATATCCACAAATAATAGTTTAAAAACAATGGCGCTTAGGGATTTTTTAAATAAATTCATGAAAAATTTTGATGTTATTGAGAATCATGAGTATGAAACCGATACAGATCAGCCATACGGTGACGATACGCCAAGGCTCGCAAGGCTCCGTGCCATGAAGGGTTTAAGGGATAATGATTATTCCATTGGCATAGAATCTGGATTGTTTTATAATAAAATAAACAATGTTTATTATGATTTCCATTACTGTGCTGTAATAGACCGTTATAGCAGAATAACCACAGGCGTAAGCAGTGGATTTGAACTGCCTGAAGATATTGTTGATGTGGTAAGGTCAGGCCTGTCCGTATCCGATGCAATAAAGGAGATATATAATATACCTGATATCGGTAAAAGGGAGGGTATTATAGGTTTAATATCAAATTACAATATAAAAAGGTATGACCTTATAATGGAATCCATTAGAAATGCCTTTATAGTGAGATTCAGGCCGGACCTTTATAATATATTTGATTTTAGATGGATGAAATAAAAATACCAATTTACCAGAGATTAAAAAATCTCATTATATGTTTAAATATAAAAATTATAAAAACAAAAAGAATTTCATTTATTTTTATAAATAAACCTTTCAAAAACTTTTATAAATCGCTATGGAAAATAATATATTGTTAATATTCATATTTATCTATAATGAGAAATAATGGTAGCTCAATAATGCCGCTTCACTATGGCCACCCGCCTGAATACCTTTATAAAAGAATGGTTGAGCTTGGTGGCATAATATCAGATATTATGATAGAAAATTATAGCACAGATTTTTTCCTTGAAAAACTTGCCGATCCATTCTGGTTTCACTCACTTTCACTTGCCATAGGCTTTGACTGGAATTCGAGTGGTACAACCACTGCAACGCTGAGTGCACTTAAGGAATATCTAAATAAAAAGGATGAGGTTAAAATCCTGGGAGGGAAGGGCAGGCATCTAAACTCTATTAGAGAGGAATTTGATAAACTTGAACAGGATGGGAATATTAAATCAGGCATTTTATCTAAGATCCGTGAGGATTCAAGGATTATTGGAAAAATAGACAATAAGGTTCTTCAGGATGGATTTGATCTTTACATGCAGTTTATTATTCTGGATTATAATGGCAATTATGCTGTTATTAACCAGGGCATGAATCAAAAAATTGGTCTGGCCAGGCGCTATCACTGGATTAAAAATAATATCGATTTTTACAGCGATAAAAGGAATGGAATTGCCGGTTTTGAAAATTCAAACATACTTGATCTTTCAACGTCAAAAAGTGAGCAGAATAGGAAGGATATTATTTCATTGATTAAGGAGAATCCAGTTAACTATATGAGACAGAGAACACTTGATAATTACATGGAATCACGCCCCGTTCTTGATTTAAATTTTAAGATAAACTGGGAAAAAATGAAGATGCTTTATGAATACAATCCTGATAACTTTGGAGAACTAATAAACATAAAAGGGGTGGATAAATCCACCATTAGGGCTCTGTCATATCTTGCTGAACTTGTATATGGCGATAAACCCTCATTTACAGATCCTGTTAAGTTCTCATTCTGTCTGGGCGGTAAGGATGGAGTCCCAAAGCCTGTTAACATACATGATTATGATATTGCCATTGATTTTTATAAACAGATATTAAATGGAAATACATACTATAAAAACGTATCAAGAAATCTTGCAAAAATGAGCTTTGCTAGGTCAGGAAAAATATAATTCATGCACATAAATTTTTTAAAAATATAAATACGCTGCATTTTTTATTAATAAAAAGTTAAATTTCATTTTATTATATAGTTGCAATGAATGAACAAAAAATTATGGTTAACTGTGCATTACCCTATGCCAACGGGCCACTGCATCTCGGACATCTGGCAGGTGCATATCTTGGTGCGGATATATTTGTACGTTTCAGCAGGTTATCGGGTACAGAGGTAATGTTCATATCTGGCAGTGATGAATACGGCACTCCCATTACAATAACAGCCGAAAAAAATAATAAAAGACCACAGGAAATAGCAGATAAATATCATTCAGAACATATGGAAACATTCAGAAATGTTGATATTATCTTCGATAAATTTACAAGAACAACAGACGCTGAACATGTTAAGGACGTTGATGAATTTTTTATGAACCTTCTGGAGAAGGGATTTCTTGAAAAAAGATATATGGTATCACCATACTGCAGAAAATCAAATAGGTTTATGCCGGACAGGTATATAGAGGGAACATGCCCATACTGTGGTTATAAGGAGGCCAGGGGCGACCAGTGTGATAACTGTGGACGTACACTTGACCCAATAGAACTTATTGATCCTGTGTGCAAAATTGGTGGGGAAAGGCCAGAATTCAGGGAAACAGAGCATTATTTTTTAATGCTAAATAAACTTCAGGACTCACTTCTTGAATACCTTGGTACCAAGGATTTTTGGAAACCAAATGTGTTAAAATATACAAAGAATTTTGTAAGTGATGGTCTCAAGCCACGGGCAATTACAAGGGATCTTGACTGGGGTGTCCCAATACCAATAAATGGTTATGAACATAAAAAAATATATGTCTGGTTTGAGGCTTTAATAGGCTATATCACAGGTGCAAGGGAATATTCCACGGAAATTGGCAACCCTGAATACTGGAAATCATTCTGGCTTGATAAGAATATAAAATCATATTATTTTATTGGCAAGGATAACATACCATTTCATACAATTATCTGGCCTGCAATGCTAATAGCCCATGGAGATTATAATCTACCTTATAATGTTCCGGCAAATGAGTATCTCAGATTCCAGGGTGAACAGTTTTCTAAAAGCAGGGGCATAGGTTTTACTGTAAATGAAATTTTAAAGATAGCGGATAAAAACTCATTAAGATATTATATGGCATCAATACTCCCTGAAACAGGGGATTCTGATTTTTCCATGAGGGAATTTCAGGACAAGGTTAATTCGGAACTGGTGGACAAGTTTGGCAATTATATTTACAGGCTTATAAGCTTTATTGATAAAAATAAGTTAAGCATACATAAACCTGAAAAGTTATCCGGGGAAAATAAAAAAATCCTTGATATGTTTAAGGAAAAATTTGATCAGTACAGCCAGGAGTTATATGAAATACATATAAAGAGGGGCCTTCAAATATGGCTTGAACTGGTTATATCCGCAAATCAGTATTTTAATAACGCGCAGCCATGGAAGATAATAAAAGAGAATAAGGAGGAATGCAATGATATACTTTATACATCATTAAAGATCGCACAGTACCTCATATTAATGATTTATCCATATGTCCCAACGGGTGCCTCTGAGGTTTGGTCAATGATAAATAATACAGTGAAAATAGAGGGCAGTACATTTGAAAAATTACTTTCAATAGATGAATTTGCAATAAAAAAACAGAATCCACCATTTACAAAACTTGATTTTGGCGAGGTTATTAACAATTAATTTATAAAAATAATATATATTTATCATAATATTCGAAACATTTATGTAATATTATTTAATACAGTTTATGCTTTAAATGATTTTTATGATGTTGACAAAATTTGAAAAGGCGAGAATAATTGGTGCCAGGGCATTGCAAATTGCAATGGGTGCACCTGTGATTATAGATATTTCCCCTGACATCATTGATCCCATTGAAATTGCAATGTGTGAATTTAATAACAATGTTATACCAATTACCATAAAAAGAAAAGAATAAAAAATATTATTATTTATATATATTTTTGTCAAAATTAAAACTAAAAAATATTAAATCTGTGCATATTATATGCTATTATGTTTACAAGACGTGGCGATTCCGGGGAAACCGATACCGGCCTGAGAATAAGGGTTGGTAAGGATTCCCCCATGGTGGACCTCGAGGGAACCCTTGATGAATTAAACACATTTGTTGGTTTTGCCCTCATAAATTCAAAATGGGAAGACATAAAAAATGATCTAAAAAAAATTCAGAACGACATCTTTGTTATTGGTGAGGATATAACTGCAGAAAGCACCCACAGAACAATTAAGGATGAGGATGTAAGGTGGCTTGAGGAATCTGTGAAAAAATACCGTGAAGAAATTGGTAAAATACACCTTTTTATTGTTCCAGATGGTGATATTTCCGCAGTTTCACTTCATATGGCAAGGGCCGTTGCCAGAAGAACAGAAAGGCTTGCAGTATATGTATCCAAGAAAATGCAGGTAAATAAATATATTTTAATTTATTTAAACAGACTTTCATCACTTCTTTTTATGCATGCACTTGCATCGAACAAAAGGCTTGGCATTGAGGAGAGAATTTGGGATATTAAAAGAACCTCATAGAAATATTATATATAAATTATTTCTTAAATGTAGACCTTATGGCTTTTATAATAATTTGATGTCGTCTATATTTATTTTCTGGAATTCCCCAAAGTAGTCAGCCAGTGACGAAACTATTGCCTCTATGGCCTTATCTCTTGGTATATCAACATAGGACATAACGCTGTTATCAAGTCCACAGGGGTTTATTAGATTAAAGCCATTGACAGCCTCCTGTCCTATATTTAGGGCAATACCGTGATATGAAATATTATCTTTTACTGCGAGTCCAATTGAGGCAACCTTCTTTTTTCCCTTTTCAGTTTCTATCCATATACCGGGCTCCTCATCCAGCATGGCCGAATACCCAAAGGAACCCAGCATCTTAATGTATGCATTTTCAATATTTTCAAGGAATTTCCTGATTTCCCTCCTGCCATCAATATTTACATCGAAGATAAAATAATTTACTATCTGGCCGGGGCCATGATATGTAACATCGCCACCCCTGTCAGTTTTATATACATTAACATTTTCATAGTTTTTTGGGTCTGCCTTTCTTCCTATGGTGTATATGCTGTTATGCTCAACAAAAAGTGCGGTATTTGGTATTTTATCATTTTTTCTTAATTCCACAAGGTGGTACTGTAATCGAAGGCATTTCTCATAATCCATGCGTTTTAAATCAATATAATAATTAATCATTTTCGCATGCATCCTTAATGCCCTCAGATACCGTGGGATGGGGATGTACGGTCATAAACATATCATCCAGTGTTAAACCAGATTCAACGGCCAGCCCAATTTCAGCTATAATCTCTGAGGATCTTGGCGCTGCGATACCCGCACCACTTATTGTCCCATCATCATTGTAATATACCCTAAAGAAGCCATCCTGCTGGTTCATTGTCAGTGTTCTGGGATTTGCCATGGCAGGTATCTGCTTATATTTATCTGTTGTTTTACCTGTAAATGCTATTTCCGGGTCTGTATAAACCACCATTGGCATGGATTTATAATCCACCACTGTATCATTGCCAAGAATATTTTCAGATGCAACATAGGCATCATAAAATGCCTTATGTGCAAGCATGGGCATTCCTGAAACATCGCCTATGGCATAAACATTATCCACACTTGTTCTTTTATGCTGGTCCGTTTTTATAAACCGCCCATCCATTTCAAGATTGAGGTTTTCTAGGCCATATCCCTGTGTATTTGGCATTCTGCCAACGGCCATTAAAACGGTTTCCGCAATTATATCGCCGGAATTTTCTATTTTTACAGTATAATTCTTGTTCTTTTTCACACCAAGAACCCTGCTACTGGTTAAAATTTTTATTCCAAGATCTCTGAGCCTTTTATCAACTGCCCTAGAAAGATATTCATCAACCTCAGGAAGTATCCTATCCTTCATTTCAACAATATATACATCAGAACCAAGTTTCCTGAATGCCGTACCCATCTCAATGCCTATATAACCGCCACCAATAACAACAAGTGTTTCTGGTATATGGTCTATTGCGAGAATTTCACGGTTATAATAAACATCATCTATACCTTTTATTTTTACAGGTACAGAACCGGTATCAAGAATTAAATAATCTGCAGTATAATTTTTACCATCTACATTAACCGTATTTTTATTGACTATTTTTCCCTCCCCGTAAAGCACAGTGGCGCCGCTGGCCTTGCATGCACCCTCAGCACCGCCTGTAATTTTCTTTATCATTGAATCTTTCCATGCCTGCCAGTCCTTCATGTTGAGTTTATAATCAAGGGTCATGCCAGGCATATTTTTTAGGTAAAATATATTTTCAGAGAGTTCTATTAATGCCTTTGATGGTATGCACCCATAGTTTAGGCATTCACCACCGAATTTCTCTTTCTCAATAATAAGAACCTTTTTCTTTTTTTTGGCCAGATGCAGGGCAGCAAGATAACCACCTGCACCTGCACCAAGAATTATTACCTCATAATCCATTTTTAATCACCAATAAATGCCATGGGGTGCTCAAGTATTTCCTTTACCCTCTGAAGATATCTGGCCGCCTCAGCACCGTCGATTAACCTGTGATCACATGCCAGGGTTAGATACAGACCTGTTTTCATTTCATTGTTGATTATTGCTGTTGTTCTGGAGTTTACTGCAAGTATGGCAACCTCCGGATAATTTATTACAGGTGTTGACATAATACCGCCTATTGCACCTATATTGGTTATTGAAAATGTGGAACCACGCACCTCATCCAGTGTAAGTGTATTATTTCTGGCCTTTTCAGCAAGGTCCTTAATTTCCTTTGAGATTGTAAACAAATCCTTTTTATCGGCATCCTTTATCACCACAACAGTTAAACCATACGGTGAGTCCACAGCAACACCTATATTGTATGCCTTTTTAATGGTATAATTTTTGTCATTCTCATTGTATATGGCATTTAATTTTGGAAAATCCTTAAATGCAATGGTGCATGCCTTAACAAAGAATGACGTAAAACTCAGATACTCCTTTTTTGCATAATATTCTATGGTTTTTTGTATTTCCTGGGTTTCCACAAAATCAGTTACAGTGAAATGTGGCATTATCTGTTTTGATTTTGTCATTTTATCAAAAATTACCTTTCTGATGCCACTTACATTGAAAATTTCATCACCTGCAGCAGGATTTTCCGGTTTTTTTACCTCTGTTTTCTGCGCAGTGGTATTTTTAAGGTATGCGTCAATATCGTCCTTTGTTATTCTGCCATCAGGACCGGTTGGTTTTACCTTTAATATATCAACATTTTTTGACCTGGCATAGGCCCTTACAGATGGTGTGGCCTTCACAGACGGTATGTTCTCATTATTAACAGAGTATACCTGTTCAGTTTTTGGCTGTTCCTCCACTGGTTTATTCTCCGTGGTTACCTCATTTGATTCATCCGGTGAATCTATCTGGACTATCGGATCACCGATATTTACTGTTTTGCCCTCTGGAACCAGAATTTTTGAAATCTTTCCTGATACCGGGGCAGGTATTCTCACAGTAATCTTATCAGTCATAACCTCAACAATGTCCTGATCCTTTTTTATGGTATCTCCTTCCTTAACATCCCATTTTACTATTTCTCCTTCCTGTATCCCCTCGCCGATTGGTGGTAATTTTAATGTATACATAACATCACCTGTATTGCAAAACTTTATTTATTGCTTTCATTATTTTTTGCTCATTTGGCACATAATAATCCTCAAGCGCGAATGGCACAGGTATATCAAGGCTTGAAACTCTTAATATTGGTGCTGCAAGATAATCAATTGCCCTTTCCGCTATGGTTGCAGAAATTTCAGCACTTACGCCAAATAACCTTGGGGATTCTGTAACTATAACCGCCCTTGAGGTTTTTTTCACACTATTTAAAATGGCATCAACATCAAAGGGGTTTATTGTTCTTAAATCAATAACATCCGCATTTACATTGTTCTTGTTTACAGTATCCATGACAAGCGGAACTGTTGGTCCATATGTTATAATTGTAAGGTCATCACCCTCCTTTAAAATATTAGCCTTTCTTAGGTCAACTGTATAGTAATCGTCCGGGACATCCCCCTTTGTTGCATAATAAAGCCTTTTAGGCTCCAAAAATATAACCGGATCATTAAGCTCTATCGATGATAATAATAAACCCTTGGCGTCATATGGATTTGATGGTGTTACAACAGTTAAACCCTGCGTGTGGGCAAAGTATGCCTCTCCAGCCTGTGAATGGTAGGGCCCGCCGTGAACACCCCCAGCGTAGGGTGTTCTAAGAACCATTGGAAGTGTGTAATCTCCATTGGTTCTGTACCTTAGCTTTGCCATCTGGTTTATTATCTGATCCATTGCTGTGTATATAAAATCCTGAAACTGTATTTCAGGTATTGCCTTTAGGCCGGCCATGGACATTCCAATTCCAAACCCAACTATTCCTAGTTCTGCAAGTGGTGTATCCAGAACCCTTTCCTTTCCATATTTTGCCAGAAGCCCATCAGTTACCCTGAAGACACCGCCATCTACGCCAACATCCTCTCCCATTAAAATTATTGAATCATCCCTTTCCATTGCATTGTCAAGCGCACTGTTAAGTGCCTTTACCATTGTCATTGTGGTCATTCTATATCACCCCTTTCCTCAGTTATATACCATGGGTCTGTTTCATATAAATTATCCAGTATTGTTTTTTTATCAGGTTTTGGTGCTTTTTCATATTTGTCTACAAGTTTGCTTGTCAAATCATCAATTTCATTGTTTATATCCTGAATTTTCTTCTCCGTGAGAATACCCATGTCCTTCAATATTTTCTGGTTTACAATAAGAGGATCCTTATCACTCCCCTCTGGAACCTCGTCCTTTCTGTATTTATTGGGATCATCAGCAGTGGAGTGCGGCCCCATTCTGTATGTCATTGCCTCTATCAGCACTGGCCCATTGGAAGCATTTTCAAGCGCCTTTCTTGTTTGCTTATAAACCTCCAAAAAGCTTGTGCCGTCAATTCTTATGCCCTCAAAACCATAGGCCTCCGCCTTTTTATATATTGGGCCTCTTGTCTCCTCGTATGCATCTGACTGCCCCTCCTCATTTGGATATGTTGGCACAGATATTGCAAATCCATTATTTTCACACAAAAATACCATAGGAAGGTCATAAACACCTGCAAAGTTCATTGCAACATGGAAATCTGGTGTTGATGTTGCCCCATCTCCAAAGGTTGTCAATACCGCTCCATCAGACTTTCTATATTTCTTTGCATATGCAATTCCGGCAGCCGACATGAGGTGTCCTGCCACGGGTGTTATTACAGCCCCTATATTGTATTTTTTAAATGAGACATGATCCGGCATATCCCTGCCAAGCTCATTATCTGATGCATTGGAAAAAACCTGGGACATTATCATATCCATGGGAATTCCAAGCTGGACCAGTGCACCAAAATCCCTGTAGTATGGATAAAAATAATCAATATTCCTCAATGCAAGGCCAATACCAATATGTATGGCCTCATGCCCCATCAGTGGTATGTAAAACGGCAAAAACCCCTGCCTGCTTGCATTTAGCATCTTTTTATCCAGCATTCTTTCCATTACAAGATTCCTGTAAGCCTCCAACACCTTTTCATTACTAATATCTGCCTCTTCAATCATAATTTCCACCTCCATTCAGCATTCCCTTTACGTACGCCTCCGCTGCCCTGTAGGATGTTCTTACCAACGGGCCTGAGGCAACGTAATCAAAACCCATTTTATATCCACTTTCCTCGAAATATTTAAATCTCTCAATTGGGGAATATTCCACTACCTCGAGCTGTTTTTTTGTTGGCCTTAGATACTGCCCCACAGTTAAAATGTTAACGCCCGCATTCCTAAGATCCTTCATGGCCTCAATGACCTCCTCATCAGTCTCTCCAAGTCCAATCATTATTGATGACTTTGTAATCATCTTTTTATTAACGGATTTAACATATTTAAGAACGTTTAGGCTCTGATCGTACCCGGCCCTTGGGTCCCTTACGTGTGGCGTAAGCCTGCGTACTGTCTCTATATTATGTGCAATGACGTCAGGGGCGGCATTTATTATTTTATCAATAAACTCATGGATTCCGCTAAAATCTGGTATTAAAACCTCTATTTTAACATTAGCTGTTTTAAGTTTAGATATTACATTGGCAAAAGCCTGTGACCCCTTATCTGGAAGGTCATCACGGTCAACAGAGGTAATGACAACAAAATCCAGCCTCATTAATTTTACAGCCTCATAAACCTTCTGTGGTTCATCTGGATCAATTGGTAGCATTTTTCCATGGGTAACCGCACAGAATCTGCACCCACGCGAGCAGTTAGACCCAAGAATCATAAAAGTTGCTGTACCACTCTCCCAGCATTCCCCCATATTTGGACAGTGTGCCTCCTCACATACTGTATACAGTGTACGTGATTTTAATGTATTTTTTATAAATGAATATCTCTCGCCAGAAGGCAGTTTCACACTGTACGGTACCTTAATCATTATATGATTAATCGCAGAAATATATTTAAACTATACGTAAAAAACAAAGAAAATTATTCGTCGATGGACGTTAATTTTCTGAATACATTTATTGCATCCCTGTTCTGGGCAGGGTCATGAACCCTAAGTATATCAACCCCATTCTCACTCAAATAAATTGATGTTCCTATTGTTCCACCCAGTCTATCATTAACATCAGATCCGGTTAATGTGCCTATGAATCTTTTTCTTGATGTGCCAAACAGTGTGTCAAAGCCAAGAAAGAAAGACCATGGAGACCTTAATATGGTAATATTTCCATTGGTATCCTTGGAAAAACCTATGCCAGGGTCCACTATTATATTCTCTGGTTTTATGCCAAATTTTAACATTTTATTTATCCTGGAATAAAAAAAATTATTTATCTCAAATATAATGTCATCGTATTCAGTAAAGTTCTGCATTGTCTGTGGTGTGCCTATCATGTGCATTACAATAGCCCTAACATTATAATCGCATGCAATTTTTATCATTCTTTCATCAGAGAAACCTGATATATCATTTATATAATCTATATCCATGCTAATAACAGCCTTTATTGTATCATAATTTCTTGAATCAATTGATACAGGTATGTTTGATACAGATTTTATGTAATCAATAACAGGTCTTATTCTTTCAGTCTCAATATCTGGTGGCACAGGAAGACTGCCCGGCCTTGTACTTTCACCCCCTATATCAATTATATCAGGTTTTTCATCAAGCATTGAATCTATTCTGCTCTTATCCAGAATCCTTGAACCGGCATAAAAAGAATCCGGGGTTGCATTTAAAATCCCCATAATCACTGTTTTTTTATTATCAATCTTATTTACCATATTTTCAGAAATTTTATCCTCATAGCCAGAAAATATCTTATTTTCTTCCAGAAAGTCCTTTATAAAAGACCTGTCCATTTTTGCATATAATTTATTAAATCTTTTTCCATTGATAACAGTATTTCCAGCGGAATCCTCTGTAAAAATTTCAACACTTCTTTTATTATTCCTTGACGGAAATAAAATATTCATAATGCATTATGCTAAAAAACCTTAAAAATTTTAAGTTTGATTCATGTATCTGTTTTCTCCAGATGATTCACGCAATGTTTTACCCTTTGTTTCTGGCAAAAGAAAAACTGTCATGGCACAGCCCAAAATTGCAAGGACTGAGAGTATCCACATTAAGAAGCTTAAATTTGTAAACGCAAGTATTAATGTATCTGCAAATGTTCCTATGAAGGCGCCTGTTTTACCACCTGCTGCAGAAATGCCAGTACCGAAACCCCTTGTTGATATTGGAAAAACCTCTGGTGGGTAGACAAACGTTGTTACATTTGGCCCAAACATAATAAAAAAGTAGCTAATGCCATAAATCATTAAAAAATAATAAACATAGGCTGCGCTTATTATCCCTGGAAACAATGCTATGATACCAAATGAAATTGCCATCATTAAAAATCCTGTAATCTGTATTTTTTTTCTGCCAATTTTATCGAGTGTAAAAACAGCCACCCAGTATCCAGGAAAGGCTGCTATCCCGAATATTAACGCTGAATATTTATTTGTTAGTATAATTGCATTAATTCCGTTTAAACCGCTTGGAACAAGGAATGATAAAATGCTATTTGACATAATTGAGTTTCCATAAAATGCCCAGTCCATTAAAAACCATGTCCCTGCAGTGCCTATTAATGTTATAAGAAATTTTTTATCCTTAAATAAATCATACCATTTTGCATTTACCTTTTCTGCTCTTTTAGATTGGGCATCTATTCCCGTGTAGCTCCTTAAATTTTTTTCTGCAGTTTTAATATCGCCACGAACGTCTGCAGTATACCTTGGGGGCTCAGGCATGGTTCTTCTGAAATATATGACAAGCATGGCAGGTATACCCCCGATGGCCAGCAGTAGCCTCCATGTTAATGATGGGCTTAAACCACTTGTTAAAAACAATATTGAAATTAATGGTCCTGCAAGAAGCCCAAAGCTTTGCATTGAAAATATTGTGCCAACAAATTTGCCCCTGTTTAATGTATTTGAGTATTCTGTCATTATTGTTGAACTGGTTGCATAGTCTCCACCTATGCCCACACCAAGGAGAAATCTCCATAATATAAATACCAGAATGTTGTTGGTTGGTGTTAAAAATGCACTTCCAAGCGCACCAGCTATTAGCATTACCAGCTCAAGCCCATATATCTCCTTTCTACCTAAATAGTCTAGTAGCCTTCCAAATGTAACTGACCCTATAATGGCGGATAATAAAGCGGTGGATGTTATTAATCCCTTATAAAAAATTGATATATTATTCCATCCAGCAAGTGGTAGTATAAGTATAACAACACCAATTATGAAAAGGTCATATGCATCTGTAAAGAATCCAAGACCTGACACAAATAAAACCTTATAATGAAACTTTGAGGATTTTGCATTATCCAAGGCCTCGTCCACAGTAGTCATCTTTGCCACTATTTTCTCTATTTTCCTATTTATTATAAATATAACCTATATATTCTATATAAGATATATAGACAAAATTACATGAATTATAATAAAATTTAAATATAATTTAAGCCATATTTTAATTAATTGAATAACCTTATTATTTAAAATGTAATATGGTATGTTATCAAGGTGATTGAAATGGCGATAAGCGATGTGGAAATAGAAAAGGTAAGGTCCAGAAACTATGTGAAGATAGATGAGCTTGCAAGGGCAATAAGCAACGGTTTAAGCTTGCAGCAGAGAAAGATGGGGTCAGAGGAGGCGCAGTCATCAGCGGAACATATTATTAACTTCTTTGGGTACGGCACCCGGGTTATTGATAATATGCTTGAGCCGGAGGATCGTGATGTCTTCTATACTATGGAGGATCTTGGAATTCTTGAAACAGAAAGAGAAGAAACAACACTTTTTGATGG
Organism: Acidiplasma aeolicum; assembly: GCF_001402945.1. Taxonomy (GTDB): domain Archaea; phylum Thermoplasmatota; class Thermoplasmata; order Thermoplasmatales; family Thermoplasmataceae; genus Acidiplasma; species Acidiplasma aeolicum. The sequence continues at coordinate 2,624 of NZ_LKBG01000264.1, read as the reverse complement.
AAGGGAATGGCGCATTCATTACTGGATTTTGAATGTTAATCGCGTTATAGAACTCTCAGAAATGAATATACAGACAAATAGTGATGATTCAACATTCGATATCTACAATGAAATTCCCGATGAATACTGGAAGGCAAATTAAAATATTAATAATTATTAGGTTAAAAATATGCACATAGCCATTCTAGATAAGGATAAATGCCATCCGAAAAGATGCAATCACGAATGCCAGTATTACTGCCCACCTGTGAGGAATGGAACAAAAACTATAGAATTTCCCGATGCAAATGCACAGCCTGTTATTACAGAATCGCTTTGTATTGGCTGTGGCATATGCGTTAGGAGATGCCCATTTAATGCTATTAAGATAGTCAGCATACCAGATGAACTAAATAAAAATATAGTTCATCAGTACGGTCTGGATTCCTTCAGGCTCTATTCACTGCCATCCCTATCGGCTGGCCGGGTAACAGCACTTCTTGGCCAGAATGCACTTGGCAAGACCACAACCATGAATATTTTATCAGGAATATTGATACCAAACTTTGGTAATTACAATGTTAAGGATAACCGTGATGAGGTTATATCAAGATTCTCCAAAAGTGTGATGGGGCAGTATTTTAAGGATCTGTACAATGGAAATAAAAAGGCAGTGCTGAAAAATCAGTATGTGGATTTAATTCCTAGGGTTGTTTCAGGTACAGTAATAGATATATTAAAAAATAATGATAACGGAAATCTTGATTTTGTTGTATCGGAATTATCAATGGAATCATCACTGCACAGGGATATCAGGGATTTATCAGGTGGTGAACTCCAGAAACTTGCCATAGCAATGGCATTGATGAAGGATGCAGACATATACCTGTTTGACGAACCCTCATCCTATCTGGATATTAATGAAAGAATAAGGATATCTGAAATTATTAGAAAACTGGCTGAAACCAAAATAGTAATGGTTGTGGAACATGATCTTGCACTTCTGGATAAAATTGCAGATCAGATTAATCTGGTATATGGAAGTCCCGGTGCATACGGTGTAATTACAAAAGAAAAATCAACAAATAAGGCAATAAACGCGTTTTTATCAGGTTATTTAAGGGAGGAAAATGTAAGAATAAGACCAACATCAATAGATTTTAATGTAAAATCAAGTAAAAGAACAACAGTTACAACCAAAATAACTTCCTGGACCAACCTTGAAAAAAAATTTGAAAACTTTGAGCTTCATGTTGGGTCAGGATACATAAATAAGGAGGAGATTATCGGTGTACTGGGCCAGAATGCACTTGGCAAGACCACATTTATAAAAATGCTTTCAGGAACAATAAAGCCAGATTCCGGCCAGGTTGAGAACCAGTTAAGGGTGGCATACAAACCACAGTACATATCACCGGATTTTGACGGTACTGTTTATGAACTCTTTTCAACAACCATGAAGGAAAAAATGGAAGACCAGTTCATAAAAAATGAGATAATTGGCCCGCTGGATGTTGAGGAACTATATGATAAAAATGTTAATGATCTCTCTGGAGGTGAATTGCAGAGAACATCGGTTGCACTTACATTATCAACAGATGCTGATATATATCTTATAGACGAACCATCTGCCCATCTGGACTCAGCCTACAGGATGAATGTGGCAAAAATAATAAGGAGGGTTATGGAAAATAATAAAAAAAGTGCAATAGTTGTTGATCATGATATATATTTAATAGACCTAATTTCAGATGCCCTGATTGTTTTCACAGGGCAGCAGGGAATTAAAGGTTGCAGTAAGGGTCCCATGGATATGAGGACAGGCATGAATGAGTTTTTAAAAGGCCTCGGAATAACATTTAGAAGGGATGAGCTTACAAAGCGTCCAAGAATCAATAAACTGAACAGTGCACTTGATAGAGAACAGAAATTAAAGGGGGAATATTATTATTCCCAATAAAATATTATTAAAAATTATTATTCCTGTTTTGAATTTAACAGTATTCTGACATCCACAGCGTAGGCGCCATTCTGATTTACTATCACCGGATTTATATCCATCTCGCTAACATCAAGATCAACTATTAACCTTGATATATTTGTTATTGCCCTGATTAAGGAAAGTCTATCATAGTTTCTTTTTCTGGCAGAAAGCATTTTTGTAACCTTGCTTTCATCCATCATATACATTGCCTCATTTTCTGATACAGGTGCAAGACCGTAGCTTAAATCCTTTAAAACCTCCATGTATATGCCGCCAACACCTGACACCACAGTGTAACCAAAAACAGGGTCCTTAATGCCCCCTATGAATATCTCTGCCCCGGATATCTGTTCCTGAAGCAATACTCTTTTATAGTTAAGCTGTTTAAAAGCCTCATGAAGATTTTCCTTCTGTACATTCATTATAACACCGTTAACATCGGTTTTATGCACCGGCTCATCAGGTGATATCTTCATTACAAGTGGATACCCAACATAATCTGCGGCTGCGTCAAGATCTGACTCATTTTCAACAGTTTTCCATTTTGGTGTTTTAATCCCATAAATTTCCATAAGTTTCATTGCCTCAAAATCTCTAAGATAGTTTTTGCCTGCAACAAGCTTTTTTGCCTCCTCTGGTGGTTCGCTTATCCTAATTTTTT
>NZ_LKBG01000263.1 GCF_001402945.1 Acidiplasma aeolicum | reverse complement strand
TCAAGCACATTTGAATCCTCATCAACATAAACTGGTGAATCCATAAGCGATGACACAACAACCTCAACCTTTGATTTTCCCGATGTGTATTCACCATAGGTGATTTTTTCCTTATCCATAACTGCGTAATTGATTATTTCCCTGGCCCTTAAAATGCCGGTAAGCTTTCCATTTTTTGTTACAGGTATTTCATACTCGTCCAGCTGCCTTATTCTATCTGCTGCAACCTCGATATCCTCGTTTTCCTCAACGGTTACAACGTCCGAATTCATTATTTCGAAATTTTTTATATTTTTTGCATTTGATATTATTTGTTCAAGATTTTTTATAATATCTGTTCTTGTTATTATGCCCTTAAGAATGCCCTTTTCAACAACGGGTATTGAATTAAGCCCGCTCTCCTTTATTAACCTTACAGCCTCTATTACATCAGCCTTTTCCCCAACAACAGGAGTATTGATTGAAAAATTATAAACCTTGGAATTTGTCTTAATGCTTCCCCTTCTAAGTATATTTTTATAGGTTAGCATTGCCACATATTTTTTATTATCCACTATTGGAAGCTGCTGGATGTCATTTGTATTCATTTTTGAAATTGCCTCAGAAACTGTCGCATCCTTTTCAATTGTCACAAGATCCCTTGTCATTAATTCCTCAACCTGCATTTTATCACCAGTATTTTAAACTCATTTTATCTATTATATTGTTAATTTCATTCGACATATTTAATTTATTGGATATTCCATAAAAAATGTCTGATATTAAATCCATGCAGCTTATATTATATCTTGTTATTTCCTGTGTACCAACCCTGCCAACCCTGTCTATTATAATTTTGCTTTTTTCCATTTCTTCAGAAAATGTTATAAAATTAAATCCATGGGTTTTTAAATAATTTTCATTTAATATTATCTGGTGTGTTTCTGTATCCTCCGTGCCGGGCTGGATCATGTCTCCATTTTTTGCCATGCTGTGTGCCAGGTTCCTGGTGTTTTTAACAACATTGCCGGCATATTCCTGACCAAATTTAAGCATCTCTTCCACTGCAATGGAAAGGCCGGCAAATCTTGATAAATTAAAATTATCGAATGTTTTAAAAATTGAATTTTCCTCTATTTTATCAAATAATTTATTATCATTGGTCATTATTATCCCACCCTGCGGCCCAAAGAATGTTTTATGTGTAGAACCATACAAAATATCTGAATATTTCATTGCATCATCCTGAAATGCGCCACCTGCAATAAGCCCAAGTACGTGTGATGCATCATATAGTAATTTTATTTCATATTTATCACATATTTCTCTTATTCTTTTAAGGTCATAATGCCTAATAAAAACAGACTGGCCCAGTATAATTGCATCCGGTTTTTCACTGGATGCCACATTTTCCAGTCCATCATAATTTATTTTATAGCCCTCCATTGGTACTGGAACAGATTTAAAGTTCAGTATGCGGTCAAGATTTCCGCCAAAATATCCAGGATATCCGCCATTATCTTCAGGTATTGCCATGATCTTTCTTTTATTTAAAATGGAAAGTATAGATATTTCTGCAGCAATGTGCCCTGATAGTGGCCTGGCCTCGGCATATTCAGATTTAAACAGTTTTTTTATATTTTCATGGGTTTCCGTATAAATTTCCTCCATGTATCTTGTTCCACCGTATATATTATCACCGTTTATTTCCAATGAATATCTGGATCCAAGGTCTGATGACATTGCGAGTTTCACGTTTGGGCTCAGCATATTTTCAGATGCCTGCATATTTATAACAGAATTCCGGTATGCATTATGTCTCATAATAAGGTCCAATACAGACATAGGACATTATTCCAACATTTTATAAATATTATTTTAAAATTAAATTGAACTTGAAGTTATTTCATATAAACCATATTTGTAATTAACGTGATATTATCATAATCAAGGAATGGTTAAATTTTATTTTATACAATTTTTATATTACCATAAAACGATTTTTTAAAAATAATTTTAATAATTGTATGCCATTGAATATATTCCCGATGCCAGTGTTATAATGCCCTGCCTTAAATCCTCAAGGGAAATCTTCTCGTCATTCATGTGTGATTCCTCAAGTATGCCAGGGCCATAATTAAGCGACGGAATTCCATAATGATTTGTAAACCTCATGTCAAATGTTCCCGGTGATAGTACCAGTGATGGCTTTTTTCCATTTGCCATTTCAAAACCCTTTATAAATAGTTTATAATATTTGCCATCTTTGTCCTCCAGAATTGAGTCAGTTATATAATGTTCCTTTATTTCAATGTCATATCGTGAGCTTCTTCCAAAGCTTTTTATCAATTCATATAATTTATCCCTTTCATCATTAAGGTTTTCTTCAGGTATTAACCTTCTGTAAACTGAAAACTCACATTCATCTGCAATTGTATTTGCCCATGTACCGCATCTTAAATAGCCAATTGCCATACCAGGTTTTTTTGAACCCTCTGGTATAATATTATATTTTGAAATTCTTGACATCTCAAGGTCCCTTGAATATTTATTTAAAAGTGTTATCAGATCAACTGCACCTGAAATTGCATCCTTGCCCAGATATGCCATTGACCCATGGCTTTTCCTGCCAAAGACCTTCACTGTGATAAATATTGCGCCACGGTGACCATAGCATATGTTATCCACGCCCAGTGGCTCTGTAAATATAACAAAATCTGTATTTTCCCGGGAGATTATTTTGGATTCCATTAAATAATACATTCCTGCATTTTTGTTGCCAACTGTTTCCTCGTCAGGCACTGCTGTTTGCATGATGCTTATTTTATCAAATATCTGCCCAACTGTATTTTCCAAGAGCTTAATGGCATAAATTTGCATTGCCAGACCACCTTTCATATCACTTGACCCCCTGCCATAAAGATATGAGTTGCTTATTAAAGGCTTGAATGGATCGGTTTTCCATCCTGTTCCGGCAGGAACAACATCGTAATGGCCATTCAGGGTAATTTTGAGTTTTCCATTTCCCTTAAGACCAATAACTGATGGCCTTGGGCCTGTTCCAAACTGGCACAACTCTGGAAGCCGGTTTTCTGGGACCTCAATAATTTTTGAACTGTACCCCTCTGAGTTCAATTTTTCTGAAAAAAGCTTTGCAAATTCCTCATAATTAGATCCCGGAGGATTTTCTGTGGGTATTTCAACCATTTGCCCAAGAAAATTTACAGCATCATCCATTATGTTATCTGCATTATTTTTAAGTCTTGATATTACATCTTCCATGATTATTACCTATAATTTTGGCTCGAATCTTCCATCTATGGCAGTCCAGCCCCCATCGACAAATATTACCGTGCCATCTATAAATGATGCTGCAGGCATGGTCAGGAACACTGCCGGGCCTGCTATTTCATCAACGGATGCCCATCTATTAAGTGCACTTCTCTCACTGTACGCCCTGTACCAGTCCGGATCCTTTTTTATCTGCTGTGTCAATGGTGTGTCCACAACCCCGGGTGCTATGGCATTAACCCTTATGTTATTTTTCCCAACCTCGGAGCAGAGGCCCCTGACAAGCTGTACAAGGCCGGCCTTGGTGGCAGCGTATGCTGACTGTCCGGGCTCAACAACAATGCTTCTTATTGATGAGAGAACCACAATGCTCCCCGCAACGTTTTTACCGATCATTGATTTCGCAATCTCCCGCATGGCCATGAAATTGCCCTTTAAATTAAGGTTTATAACTGTTTGAAACTCATCGTCTGCATAATCCAGGAACTTTTTTCTTATATTTATTCCGGGTGTAATAAAGCCTGCATCTATTTTTCCAAATTTTTTTTCTGTTCTTTCAACAAGGTCATGTATGCTTTCACCAGACCTTATATCAACAGGCATAAATTCAACCTTTTTATTTTCGCCAATTAATTTTTTTGCCTCCCCAGAAAGCCTGTTTATGTCATAATCGGCCATCATGACATTCCCGCCAAGAGCTGAGTAAAGACGGGATATTGCAAGGCCAATACCGCTAGCGGCGCCGATGACAAGTGCTGTATTACCGCTTACACTGAAAAGTTTGTTATCATCCATAAAAATACCTCTGTAAAAATAATGATAATTTATATATATTGTTTTTTATTTAAACCAAATAAATAATTTTACATATTTTTTAATATTGATTCAGTAAAATAGGATGTTGTTGCATTGCCGCCCATATCCGGTGTCCTTACACCTGACCTTATTGCATTGAATAGTGAATCCTCAATAATCTTACTAAATTTACCAAATCCAAGCCAGTCCAGCATCATGGAGGTGGACATAATCATGGCCGTGGGATTTGCAATATTCCTTCCTGCTATATCCGGAGCACTTCCATGGACAGGTTCGAACATCCCCATATTATCAGATATATTACCGCTGTATGCAAATCCAAGCCCCCCAACTGTGGCCGCACCAAGATCTGAAAGCACATCACCAAACATATTCTCTGTAACAATGACATTTAGTTCATCAGGCCTTATTATCATGTGCTGGGCCATGGCATCTGCATACATATATTTCGCAACGATTTCATCATATCTGGATGAAACCTCAGAAAAAATCTTTCTGAAGAACGCAAAGGATCTTAGCACGTTGCTTTTATCAACACAAACAACTGATTTTTTCCCATCTTTTGGGGAACCCTTTGTTTTTTTGGCAAGCTCAAATGCAAATCTTGATATCCTTTCAGTGCCCTTTCTGGTTATTGTTTGGTTATCTATGGCCAGTTCATCCCTGAGCACAAGGCCGCCAAAATGGCTTGAGTAAAGGCCCTCGCTGTTTTCCCTTATAATCGTATAATTTATTGAATCCGGATTATTATAAGACTTTAATGGTGATTCAACACCTGGTAAAAGCCTGACCGGCCTGACATTTGCATACAGGTCCAAGTTAAATCTAAGTGATAAAATAACGTCAAGTGCCTTCTCTGTTCCACCAGTATTCCTCAGCTTTGGATCTCCCATTGGCGCCTTTAATATTGCCTTATACTTACGTGCCTCATCCAGTATATGATCAAGGTCCCATTTACCATTATCAAGTGTTACTGCACCAATGTCATATTCAACAGGATTTATATTTAATCCAAAATTCTCATGCAGTTTATTTATTATTTTAATTGCCGCGTTCATAATCTCAGGTCCAATGCCATCCCCATTCAAAACCATTACATCCATGATGATAATAAACCAATAATGTATTAATTATTTTTTATTTAAACACAAAATATAATCATTGCAGAATATCATTAAAAAAGTTCTGATGCAATGATATCTTATTAATAATCTACAATTAGGCCCTAAAAAAATATTGAAAGAACAGCCAATTCTGCGGCCATTCTGGCCATTTCTGCAATTTTGTCAACTGGTTCAGTATATTTGCATGATGATACACAAAACACGGTATCGCCATCTAGTGAGGTACTGTATGGCCATATTCTTGAGGCAAGACCAAAATTTGCAGCCTCTGCTATATAATTTGCCTCACTGTGAGATATTATTGCATTTGTTATAACAGCCGAAATGGTTGTATTAAATTTAAAATCTCTTGTAAATTCATTCCATATTGTTCCTTCAATAATTTTCTCTTTTAATTTATTAAGAGACCCAATACTTTTATTTGTTAGATTCCGGCCATTTAGGTCATAAATGTCGCCAAGGCTATTTAATATAACATAGACGCCGACCCTGACATTATTTAGTGAAATTTCATAATAACCCTGCCCAGACCTAATCCGCCTTCCATTGCTGTACTTGCTCACTGTTGCACCTGTGCCTCCCCAAAATGGGCCAACTGGTATATTTTTTCCAATGGTTTTAAATGCCCTTTCAATCCATTCACGGTCAGGAATTTCTCCATTGACATCAAGGTCGTATATGGCTGCAGCGGGAACAATTGGAATGTAATTATCATCAAGCCTGGAACCAGCATTAATGTTCCTTAAATAACGGTATACCTCAGATATAAGTGCAAGGCCAAATACGCTTCTGCCTGTCATTAATATCCCATCAATGGAGTAGTCCGGCCTGTGGTTTGAGTTAAGCAGCGAGATTTCATGGCTTGCCGGGGAACCACCTGATTGAAAAATTCCTGATGTGTTTGGCCTGTCGCACAGAAGCATTGTCATTCCGGAATTCCTGTTAATGTCAGTGTAACCGCATATGCTAAATCCATCTATGCCCATTTCCATAATTTTAGTCTGCAATTCTATCAGGTGCCCCATGCCTAAATGTTTCTGCGGAGAGCAGCATGCCTGAAACCATGATTAATTCAGCAAGGAATAGCCAGAGTGTCCATGCAGCAAATAAACTGTGCATAAAGGTTGAAAAGAAGAGTACTATGCTTATTGCAAATCCACCAAAGACGGCACCACCATTGTAGGCAAATCCCACCTCTGTGGTCCTGAACTGCTTGCCAAAGGACTCTGCCAGAAATGCGGGAAGCGTTGAGAATATCATTGCCTCAAAGAAGGCCTGTACACTGAATGCTATTAAATCATTTATTGCACCGCCCCTAAACGCAAGGAATGCAATTGGGTATGTTAAAATGATGAAAATTAATGAATATACAAGTATGCTTTTTTTCCTTCCAACTATTAAGAGCGCTGTAATCCCGCCAATCCAAACACCAAATAATGATACAAGATTAATCAGTGCATTATATGTTCCAACCTTTGTATTGCTCATTGCAGGATTAAGTATTGATAAAAGGGCCGGATAAAATGAAAATGTAACGGTATTTATGAATAATAGACCGGAGGTAAAAATTAGTGCGAATATTAGTGGTTTACCACCCTTTTTGAAAAGTCCAACAACCGGCTCCCTTAAAACCTCCTTATTTTTTTTCATATCATCAAAAACAGTTGTTTCAGATGTTATATACCTTATTATTAGGGTTAGCATCCCAGGGATAATTGTTGTATAAAATAAAACCCTCCAGCCTATTATTGCAAATTCTGTTTTGCCATAATATGATGAAAGCGCTGCAAAAACAAAGGAAACTATAAAAAATCCAGTTCCATAACCACTCTGAACAAAAGCTCCTATTGGTGCCCTTTTTGCTGCAGGTATGTCCTCCATTGAAAGCGTGGTGCCACCACCGTATTCCGCCCCTGCAAATGTCCCCTCTATAAACAGAATAATATAAAGCAAAACGGGTGCAAGTATGCCTATTGATTTATAAGATGGCAGGAGTCCCTTTGATGCAGCAAAAACTGAAAAACCGACTATTGTTATTGTTAACATGTTTTTTCTTCCTATTCTATCCCCCAAAAAATTTCCAAGTGCCACAGAACCCACAGGCCTTGCTATTTCCTCAACGGCAAGCCCGCCAAATGTGGCAATAAGCCCGTATATGCCAATGGTGCTTGGGAAAAACACAGTTGAAACTGTAACCGCAACAAGTGCATATGCAATTGTTGTATAGCCATCCATTAACCATCCTGAATATGCCGAAATTACCTGAAACCATCTCTGTTTATTTAAACCATAAACTGCCATGTTAATCATACACACGATGTGTATATAAATTTATTTTTTGCAACGAAATATAACATCATATTAAAAATTTATGCATTTTAATTTTATTTTTTTATGTAATTTCAAATCATATGAAGTGATTATTTTAAATAATAGAAAAATTCAGCTATTTTTAACACTTATTTATAGCATAAATTTAGATTAAACCAAAAATAATGGGCTGGCGACCTAATTGTAAATCATAATTAAAACTTGTAAAATTACATAAATAATTTTTTGTATTAATTTGAATTATTGTTTTTATGATAAAAATAAAATGGTTAAGTCATGCATGCTGGCTTATAGATTTTGGAGATCTTAGAATAATAATAGACCCGTTTTTAACAGGGAATCCAAAGGCACCTGTGCGCGCTGATGAAATTAAGGACGTAAAATATGTGCTTGTTACGCATAATCATTTCGACCATATAAATGATGCCTTCAAAATTGCAAGGAACAACAATGCAAAGGTTATAGGAATATACGAACTAACAATGTATCCTGATAGGGATGGATTCCCTGATGAAAATATTATTGGAATGAATAAGGGGTCCTTAAGTGACCTTGGGGACATATCCATTGGCATGGTAAATGCCGTGCACAGTGGAAATGAATCCGGATTTATAATTAGAAAGAATGGTGTGACAATATATCATGCAGGGGATACTGCCTTTTTTGGTGATATGAGGTACATAAGGGAATTTTACCATCCTGATATTGCAATGCTTCCAATAGGTGGATTCTACACCATGGGACCGATGGAGGCGGCAAGGGCTGCAGAACTCATTGGTGCAAAAATTACATTCCCAATGCATTACGGTACATTTC